>DATGEL010000061.1 GCA_035310145.1 Dehalococcoidia bacterium | reverse complement strand
CGAACCCGCCCCGTTCGAGCCCAGCGCGTAGATGCTGTTCAGCGAATCCACGCCCAACGCGCCCAGCACCAAAAACTGCCCGCCACCGCGGCCGGCGCTGCCCCATTCGCCGAGATACTGCCCGCGCGTATCAAATTGCTGGATCCGATGTCCCCAGGCATCACCCACGTACACGTGGCCGTGCCGATCGATGGCGATGCCGCCCGCCTCGTGAAACTGTGCTGGCCCCGTGCCGTAGCGGCCAAACTGGCCAAGAAAGCGACCGCTGGCATCGAAAATCTGTACACGCTGCCGCCGATCGGCGTCATCGGTGACGTACACATTGCCCGACGGATCGAGCGCAATCTGTGTTGGAACGCCAAACTCGCCCGGACCGGTGCCTGGCCGGCCCCAGGACAGCAAGAACCTGCCGCGGGCGTCGAACTTCTGCACGCGCGCATTGCCGCCATCGGTCACGTAGAAATTACCTGCCGAGTCCACGGCCATTGCCGTGGGGTGGTCGAACTGTGCAGGGGCGTGTCCATGGCCAAAGAGATGCACACTCAAAAAGGTTCCGTGGCTGCTGAAGCGCTGCAAGCGCCCGGCAGCATCGAGCACGAGCACCGTGCCGCGAGCGTCCACGCCGATGGCGCCGGCGGGTCTCTCCTCCGTACGGAAGTTGAATTGCCCGTTCCCGGAACCGGTGCTTCCCCAGGCGCGGACCAGCCGGCCGTTACGGTCGAACTGCATGAGGCGATTCCTCGCGCCGTCGAGGACGTACACGGCGTCCTGCGGTCCGATCGCGAGGGCGAACGGTTCGACGAGTGGCTCCGCCGCCGTACCCGAGGTTCGCCAGCTGAACAGCACAGGGCCGCGCCCAACCGCACTGCTGGCTCGGTCGTCCGAGAGCGGCGTTGCGGTGTCAAGGCCTGCGGATCCGCCAGTGATCGGGCGATGCGGAACGTCTGGTACCCGCGCACAGCCGATCGTCAGTAACAGCATCGCGGCAAGCGCAAACGACTCGCGGGGAATCCCTATCACTGGCCACTGCCCAGGTGCACGCCGGACACGCTCCCCGAACCTCAGGATCCTTTAAACCACGCCGCTAAACCACGCCGCCGCCGGGCATCCCAGAAGCAGATCGCGTGCATGATCATGATGCTTCACGGCCACGCCTCGCCCGTGCGCCGGCGAGGGCCGCGGCCGCACCCGACCAGATCCGCTCGCCCTGGCCGCTTGCGTCAGCAACCCCCTGCCAGTACTGCACGTTGAACAGGGCACTGCAGGCGAGCCGTTGAAGCGGCGCCATCCGTTCGGGCAATCGTAACGCGAGCAGCGGACGCGCCGCCAGGATGATCAGGCGCTCGCGCCGGGCATGCCCGACGCAGAGTCGGGGAAGCGCACGATTCAAAAGGTGGCGGCGATGCCACTCATCGTACGAGTAGCGCAACACCGCCGGCCGCTCCATTCCGGCCAGCACATCAAAGCGGCCGTATTCTCTCGCTACGCGCAGCCAGCCAGCGAGCGTGCGATCCGGTTCATGCGTGACTACCGCCCGCGGCTCGAAGTGGAAGCATAAGCCGAGCGCCGCCAGGCGGTACGCCAGGTCCACATCCTCGGCCCGCCGGTAGCGCTCGTCGAATCCGCCGGCCCGAATGACATGCCTGCGCCTGACCGATGCATTTGCCGTGTAGAATTGCCGCGGTGTCGGTGTGAACTGTCCCGCGGCCATGGCGCGATACTGCTTTTGCAGCATCAGCGCTTCCCACTCGAGCCAGGGCGGCATCCGCCGTCCGCTGGGCGGCAACATTGGCCCCATCACCACGGCGTCGTCAGAATTCTGATGAATTGCCACGTGATGCGCAATGGTTCCCCGCTCCGGCACCACGTCGTCGTCGAGAAAGAGCACGATCTCGCCATGGGCTAACGTAATTGCATGATTTCGTGCCGAAGCTGGCCCACGATTTGCTTGAACAGCAGCAATCAGCGGGTATGGCGGATGAAACGTATTGATAAACGCGAGTGTATCATCATCCGACCCATCAATCACTACGACAACCTCAAACGAGTGAGGTCGAGCGTATTCCTCGGAGAGACGTTGCAACAAGCGGGATAGACGTGTTCGTCGATTGTGCGTGGGCACAACGATGCTCAACATACCACAGTTCTTTGCTAACGAATCGTTCTTCACCGCTTCGTCTTTCGGTACGATGTGAGATAGTCGTTGCACGAGAATGCGTCAGTGCATCGCGATTCTAGCGATACTTGTGCTCTCGGATATTCATCAGTCAGCTTGCTCCACGTGACCAACCATTTGGGCAAATACTGTGCCGTTCGGTGTCAGACACGTGCCGGATCGTCCATCCTTGCGGGACTGCAGGTGTCTACCCGCCGCCGTCAGAGTTCGTAGCGGGCAGTGTGTCAGGAAGCGGCGTGAGGAACGGTTGGGATCGTTCTGAGGCGCGAAGAGCATGCGCAAGCTGCCGTACCGAGGCGTCACGGAGTTCGCGCAGTGCAGCAGCTGGCACGAGACGCAGTACCCAGATGCTCGCGGCGTACACGACGGCGCCAGCGGCAATTGCCAGTGGCACAGACCAGTGTAGTGCAAGACTAGCCGCGGCAGCCAGGACGATGGCGCAGAGCACAAGCTTGCCCGCCTGTTTGATGCACGTCCGATCGAACACACCTTGCGGCAGCAGCATGACTGCGCCTGCCAGCATAATGATCTCGGTGATGACTTCGACTACCGCTGCCCCTGCCGCGGGATTCCCCGTCAGGTGGCCAGACAATGGCACAGCGATCAGGTTTGAACCGATGTTGAAGATCGCCGCGCCGATCGCGACCTTGAGCCAGTGACGCTCGCGGCCGAGGGCGAAGAGCGCCGTGCCGAGGAGGGTATCGACGGCGACCAGCGGGTAGGCGATCGTGAGCGTCATGATCAGCACACGGCTATGCTCGAACTCCGCTGGCCAGTGGAGCAACCCAGGAACGGCGGGGGCCAGCGCGAAGATTCCCGCGCTTGCCGGCACCGCCAGCAGCGCTGCGGCAAAGACCGTGCGGCGAAGGGTCCGCCGAAATTCGCTCGAATCATGCACCGTGCGGCTCAACGCGGGAAACAGGGGCGTGTTAATCAGCGTCGGTATGAAGGCGGGGATCGCAATGATACGGTAGGCTGCCGCAAGCCAGCCCGCCGCGCTGCTGCCCGCCAGCGCGGCGACGATCACGATATCGATCTGCGCCCGCACAATGATGGTCACGTCCCAGCCGAGGAATGGAAACCCGCCATGAGCAAGCCGGCGGATTCCGGCCGGTGACAGAGCCCGCCGGGTAAACTTGAGTCCGGCCCAGCGCCAGGCGACGATCGTCACCCCGATCGTGCCGAGCACATTTGCCGCGGCGAACGGCGTGACGCCGCCCCCCGCGATCAGCACCGCGATACCGGCCCAGGTGCTCACCACCACGCCGCCGGCGATACACCAGGCGTAGCGCGCGTGCCGTTCCTGGCCCTGCAGCAGCGACGTCATCAGCCCGAGGCAGTTGGCTGCCACGCTGCCCACGAGCAGCACCCGCAGCAGCCCGACATGTTCGGAGAAGACGCCGAGCCTGGGCAGAAGCAGGTCAGTCGCCGCGGCCGCCAGCAGGCTAACGGCGCCAACGTAACCGATTGCAAGGCTGACCAACTCCATCGCTATGCTGGGTCGCCGAGCGACCTCGCGTGTCAGGTACCCTGGAACGCCCATTGCTGAGAGCGCCTTCACGAGGCCGGTCACCGTCAGCGCGACGGCGAGGACGCCGAGTTCTCGTGCTCCGAGATAGTGAGGCAAGAGGGCGGCCAGCACGAAGCTGCTGATCCAGGTCAGCGGCTGCGTGCCGATCAACATCAGGGCTCCGCGCATAACGCTGGCCGAGGGCGAGTGATACGGCCCAGCGCCACTCCGAGCCGGGACACTCTCGGCTGGTACCGCCGTCGCGGCAGGGGTCGGAGACACCTTGAAGCTCACGCGCTCTCCTCGGCCGACTTGCGGCCCCATACGCCGATCACGCCCAGGGCCAGTCCGAGGAAGGCGCAGAGTCGCACGCTGGTGAGACCGATGTCCACGTAGCTGTAGATCGGAACCATCAGCAGCCCGCTCACCAGCGCGGCGATGAACGGCGCCGACTCGCTGCGGCTGCGTTGCTTAAGGAGTTGCACACCGCGGGCAATGCCAACGCCGATCAGCGTGAGGAAGGCGACGAAGCCCGCCGGTCCCGTCTTCAGCCAGAGCCACAACATGGCGTTATGGGGAACGTAGTGCCAGAAGGGCCACCAGCTCAGGTCGGGCAACGGGATATAGAAGACGTACGGTTGCCCGAAGCCGAGGCCCGTGAGGGGGTGCGCATGAATGTTTTGGCGCACGTCTCCTGTCTCCGTCTGGCGGTAGAGATTTGAGGACAGATCGCGGCCTTCGGGGTCGCTGATCGAGCGCACGGCCCGCGCCGGCTCCGCCAGCGCGCCCTGCGCGTTCCAGAAGGTGACCAGGTAGCCGCAGTAGATCAGCGCCAGCGGCAGCACCAACAGATAAAAGTGGGCGCGGCGCAGGCGGAACATGAAGACGGCCAGCAGAATCAGCGCAACGTCCAGTCCGACCCAGCCGGCGCGGCGTCCGGTCAGCATCTCCGCCCAGAGGATAATCGGCACCATGAGCACCCAGAGGCGCTGCCGCGGCCGCGCCGGCCAGATCAGGCGAGCCAGCAAGAGCACCACGGTGAAGTTCATGAAGACCGGCGTCTCGTGCCCGAAGGCGAGGTCGGTGGTGTCGGCGGCCGCGCCAGGCAGCACGGTGAACCGCCGCACGATAATCTCGACGCTCAGCACGACCACGGCCACGGCCATGACGCTGAGGAACCGCTCCGTTTGCGCCCGCGTCTCCAGAACGGCGGGAATGAGCAGCGCGATCGTGACGCCAACGACGAGGTTGCGCATCTCCCACAGCGCCTTGTTCGCGCTGCCGCCGCCGCGGCCCACGCCCCAGAGCACACTCAGCACGAGCAGCGCCAGGAATACCAGCAGCGGCCCGAGCAGTTGGGCGCGCGGTGGCGCCCGCCGATCCAGTACGGCGCGTCCGAGCACGGCCAGCGCGGTCAGCGCGACCAGCGCCTCGACCGGCGTGAAGACGAGGAAGGAGAGGGGACTCCAACTGCTGACGTCCGACTGCGCGATCCAGCCGACCGTCATCACGGGGTCGATCGTGATCGGCTCGAGGGCGACGGCCAGCAGCACCGCCAGATAGAGCCCGACGCGGGGCCGCCAGAGCGTGAGTGCGCCGCCCAGTACCGCCGCCATGACCGCCAGCGCGTACTGCTGCAGGACCAGCGTGGCCGCGACCGCAGCGAGCGAGGCAACCACCAGCGCCGCGCCCGGCAGCAGCCGCGGCGGCAGCGATGAGAGTGGGCGTGGCGCCCGAGCGGTTGCAATCACGTCATGAACCGTCGTGTGAAGAAATAGAGCGCCGTGGTCAGCAGCGCGCCGGCGAGCACCACGGCGTACAGCCGGCGATCGAGCCTATCGCTGAACAGGCCGACGCCAACCACCGCAAACAGATAGATCAGCAACAGTCGCATGTGCCGTCCTACGCCTGCATCAGGCGGCGTACCAGGTCGGGCAGTGCCGGCCGCACGCGATTGAGCAGCACGCCGTAGACGTTCGCGCCCTGGAGCAGCCCCATGGCTTGTTCGACGGCCCGCACGTCGGTGTTGCCGGTGCGCACGACAAACAGGGTGCCCTCGCTTAGCTGAGCCAGGACCGCGGCGTCGCTGCTGTAGAGCACGGCCGGCAGATCCAGGATCACGAAGGGGAAGCGCTCACGGGCCTCGTCGATCAGGCGCTGCATCCGTTGCGAGCGGAGCAGCCGGGACGGTTGGTCGGGTACCGACCCTCCCGGCAGAATCCAGAGATTGGGAATGGCGCTTTGGTGCAGCCCAAACTCGAGCTCGTCGTTCCACTCCAGCAGCCGGCTCAGGCCGGCGACGCTGCCCAGGCCCAGATCCGTGCGCAGTCGCGGCTGCCAGAGGTCGCATTCGATCACCAGCACGTCGCAGCTATGGTCGCGTGCCATCACCGTCCCGAGTGCGACCGATACCGAGGTTTTGCCTTCGCGCGGGACAGCGCTGCTGACCGAGAGGACGTGGCCGGGTCCCTCGGGGACCTGAGTCCAGCCGATCTGCGTGCAGAGATGACGCAGCGTTCGCTCGATCTCCCCATAGCCGAACCGATCCCACGTCTCCGCGGGACCCTCGATTCGCTCGGGCCGCGCCGGCATGTCTCGAAACGCGGGTTCGGCGAGTGCGAGGCGCTCGGCCTTAGCGCGAGGTTTCCAGGGTGCTCGGAGCACTCGCAGCATCAGGTATGTTCCTCTCTAGATCGCTGAATACGGGGTACTGTGCAGGAGCTGACGGCGTTTGTTGAGCGGCGGATCTCCCCCTGCGCGTGTGATATACCGGCCCATCGCAGTCGCAAACATTGGCTTTACTACTGTTCCGGAATCTCCGCACCTGCGCGTACGGTAGCGACTAATCGCCGTACCAGAAATCGGTCGCTAGATATCGCCGTTACGCCTCACGATCGTGCATGCCGGCGCTACCAGGCGAAGTCGCACAACATCGTGTGTCTTGCGCCGCCACAACCACCGCCGCGCGCGCAGCGCGTGCGCCCGGCGCTTGAACGGCCAGCGGAAACCACGCAGCTCACCAATCTCGCCAAGCACGGGCACCGCCAGCGCACCTGCAAAGTCGTACGAGCCACGAGCCGTCCGGTCGGTCAGCACAAGGAAGACCGCCGCCACCAAACTCAGCAGTAGTCCGAGGGTCAGGGCGATCGCCGGCAGCTTGTAGATGTCTACCCGCTTGGTCGGCACGGGCAACTGTGGACGCTGGGGCTGGTCGACCACGGTAAGGGTGAACGGAACACCCGCCTGGCCGGCCGCGGCGTCCTGCTGCAGCTGGCCCTGCTGCTTTTGCAGACCGTCGAGACTCTGCTGCGCCGCCGCGAGTTGGTCCACGAGCTTGGCGAAGTTGGGATCGCGCTCCAACGGCGAGAGGGTGCTATCCACGGACTTGCTGGTGAGCTGCGGGTGCGCGGTCAGATAGGCGCTGAGATCGTTCTGCGCCTTGGTCAGCGCGTCTTGCGCCTGCTTGGTCGCGTCGGTGTTGATCGTCAGTGCGGCCGAGGCCTGCGCCGAGCGCTGTGCCGCCAATGAGGCCTGAAAGTTGTCGAGCATACCTTGCATAATCTCGAAGGCGAGGTCGGGATCGTTCATCGTCACCGAGACGCTCATGAAGCTGTTGCCGCTCGGCGCCACGGCGACCGCGCGACCGAGCTGTGTCAGCGCCGCATCTTCGCTCGCGGGCGTCGCCAACTGCGGAGCCAGCCGCGTCTCCTTGAGGACCGCGATCGCGAAGCCGCGGGTGTGGATGAAGTCGTTCAGCAGCTGGGCCTGGTTGATCGCGGGCGTCGCGCCCAGACGGTCGTCGATGAACAGCGGACGATACTGGTCGACCCAGATTCCCGCCGTGACGCGCCACTTTGGCGCCGGCGTGCGCCGGGCGAGCAGCACGGCGATCGGTGCGATGAGCACCAGCGGCAGCAGGATCAGAAACTTGTGCTTGAACAGGACTTCCATCGCGTGCTGCCGCATCGAGTTCACTCCTCGGGCCTGCGCCGCCCAGCGATTGATCTTCGGCCTTCACCCTATCGGGGCAGAGGTTGAGAATCCGTCTTCCCGCGGTTCAGGCCAGGTGAAGAGACGAGAGAGCCAGGTTGCGGGGGCCGCGGCGCGCAGGCACTGCCTGCACCGCTCCTCTACCGGCTTGCGGCGCCACCTTCACCGTGGCGTATCTACTATGGGTTTCGGCGGTCGGCACGATACCTACGCTGAGAACTACGGTAGGGCCGGCCGTCCCAGCATCGCCACCTTGCAATCGGGTATCGAAGGAGCCGTGATGTCGGTTGGCGCTCCTCGTCCGAGCGGCAGTGGCGCGGCGGTCACGGCGGGCAGGGTGACACAAACTCGGCAACCCTCGGCGCCGCGCGTTCTCTTTCTCGGCACCCTCTATGCCGGCCATCGCACGCGGTTTCTCAACCTGCAAGCCAATACGCGGCTCGATCAGCGGATCCGTCCAACGTATCGCACGGTCACTGGCTGGCGTGAGCGGGGTCTGATTGAGCGGCTGACGTGGATCCCGCGTGCGGTTCGCGGCCGGGCGCGCGCCGTGCTCGAGGCCGCACCGTTCGCGACGTTGCCGCGTCCGGATGTCCTCTGGACATCGTCAGCCGAGGTTGTGCTGCCCCATCTGTGGGCGCAGGCCGGCCCGTTGCGCCGGCCGCTGATCCTGGACCTGGATTGCACCGCGCTTCAGCTCGATGATCTCGCGCCAACGTACTACGGCCGTACCAGCCGGCGCGGCGTCGCCCGCGCAGTGCTGGAGCGCCGCGAGCAGGCGCTGTGGCACTTCGTCACGCTCTTCACGCCCTGGTCGACCTGGGCGGCCGACGATTTGCGACGACGCGGCGTGCCGGACGACCGCATCCGCGTGCTGCCGCCGGGCGTGGACTTGGACACCTGGACTCCGCGCACGGCGCGCGCCACGACCACCGGCAGCCCACTGCGCCTGCTGTTTGTCGGCGCCGACTTTGAGCGCAAAGGCGGGCCGCTGCTGCTCGAGGCGCTCCGTGCGCCGCTCGACGTTGAGCTGGAGCTGGACATCGTGACCCGCAGTCCGGTTCCCGCCGCACCGGGCATCCGCGTCCACCAGGCCGAACCCAACTCGGACGCGTTGCGTGAGCTGTACGCCAGGGCCGACCTGTTCGTGCTGCCGACGCGAGCCGAATGCTTCGGCATTGCCACCGTAGAAGCGATGGCCTCCGGCCTGCCGGTGATCGTTTCCGACCTCGGCGGGGCGAGTGACATCGTGAGCGCTGGGCAAACCGGCTGGCTGATCAGACCGGCGATGTCCGATCTGGTGGCAGCCCTGCGCCAGGCGGCGGCATCGCGCGATCGGTTGCAACAGATGGGCAGGCAAGCTCGCCAGGTGGCGGAGCAGCGCTTCGATGGCGGCAGCAACGACGCCCGCATCGTGAGCTGGTTGATCGAGCTCTGGCAGCAATTCCGGCAGAGGAAAAGTGATGTCTCCGCAAACATACATGCCGTACGAGATTGACCGTACAAAGCAGGGACTGCACCCCGATCCGCTGGATCCCGCGCAGCCGCGGCCCGACCGGGCGAGCTGGACACCGCGCCGGCGGCGGGCATATGCGAGCGAGGCGATGCAGCAGTTCCGTTCGGGATTGATGCTGGAATCTTTCACGGACGTGCGGGGCGCCGTGCTCGACGATCTCAGCGTCTACTTCGGTCTGGAGCCGGAGGAGTGCGCGCAGCGGTGCATCAACTGGGAAGCGTGGAGCGTGGCCGAGTGGCAGCGGCGCTCACGCGACTCTTCGGCGGCGCTGGCCGAGTTCTATCACTCCACGCAGTCATGGGCGTTTGACCTGCTCTGGTACGCCTATCTTCAGGCCGAGGGGTATGCCTACCCGGTCAGCGTGGCGATCGCCGGCACTGTCCCTGCCAAAGGCGCAGGGAGACGGCACCTCGACTTCGGCTCAGGGGTGGGGACGACGAGCCAGCTCTTCCGCCGGCTCGGCTATGAGACGGACCTGGCCGACATCTCGACCTCGCTGCTCGCTTTCGCCAAGTTTCGGCACCGGCGGCGGGGCGAAAACCACCGCTACATCGATCTCAATCGCGAAACGCTGGAGCCTGGGCGCTACGATGTGATCACCGCGGTGGATACGCTGGTGCACGTGCCCGATCTCCCGGCGACCGCGCGAATGTTGCACCGCGCCCTGAAGCCCGGCGGCGTGCTGTTCGCCAACTTCGACACGCGCCCGCAGACGCCGGAGAACGCCTGGCACCTGTACACCGATGACTTGCCGCTGCGCTGGCACTTGCACCGCGCCGGCTTCGAGCCCAGGGAGCAGATCGATAGCTGTGCACACCGTTATAGCTACGTTCCGAGTCACGGGCCTGCGCACGTGCTGCGCGGAACGCGAGACTGGCTGCTTCTGCGAAGCCCGTTACGTCCGAGTTATCGCATGCTGCGAGCAAGAGCGCGGCGCATGAGGAGCGAGCGGCGAGCCTGATAGACCCTTGAGTCCCTGCTTTGGTCGGCGCTCTGGCGTCATTGAGCGCAGGGGATCCGCTTGAATGAAATCGGCCGGAGGAGCACTCTACCTGATGGTCCACAATAAGGAACATGTTAGACTGAAATCGATCAATCGTGTGATGTTTGTGCTAAATCCACTGGCCATAGGAGGCATGGAAACACTATGTTTGTATTTGGCGGATGAATACCGCAGGCGTGGTATCCAGGTTGGCGTCGTTATTCCTGAATCGGACTATCTGGATCCTCTGGCAGATATGTTCAGTAACTGCGATGTTGCTGTTACTCGGTTGGATACTGATCCGCGCAGCGGTAGATGGGTGCAGTTCTTACATCTCAGCAAATTGGCCATCAACTTGCACAAGTGGCATCCTGACGTGGTTCACCTGCACACTGGAGCATATGGAGGGGTCGGTGTTGCGGTGGTCACGCGTATCTTGAGCAATGCGACAGTCGTGGTCACAGAGCACGACATACCTGTTCCCCGTCCACCAATCTACGATAGGATTGGTAGATACCTATTGGATCGATTGGTTCATGCACTGGTATCGGTATCGAGACGTAACGCTGGTCTCCGGCGTCGTCGATTAAGAAATGTTACTTCTCGTACCGCAACAGTACTCAACGGCACACCACTGCGCGTCGTGACTTCGGCCGAATCTCTCGAGAATAGGACCAGGATTCGCCGTGAGCTGGGGATCGGCGACCAGACGGTAGTGATAGGCAGTCTGGTACGACTCGCTCCGGGCAAAGGCCTGCACGACCTCATTCAGGCATTTGCACGGCTGAAGCAGCGCGATTGCAGGCTCGTGATCGTTGGTGATGGTGAACTGCGAGACGAGCTGCAAGATTTGGTCCGCCGTCTCGATATCTGCGCATCTGTCCACATTCCAGGCTTCCATCCTGATCCTGCGCCCTTCCTCGATGCGTTCGATGTCTTTGTGCTGGCCGTGCCCAGTGGCTCGATGTCCATCGCCCTGCTTGAGGCGATGGACCGCGGCCTGCCGCCGGTCATCACCTTTGGCGGGCCAGAAGAGGCGGTGATTCCCGAGGTCACCGGACTTGTCGCTCCCCCGAGCGACCCCGCGGGGCTTGCCCAGGCGCTGCAGCGCCTGGTCGATGATCCGGCACTGCGGCGGCGTCTCGGCGCGGCAGCAGCAGAGCACGTTCGCTGTCACTATTCGATCGGCCGCGTGGCAGACGACTTGTTAGAGCTGTATGCGGGAGCGCGTGCCGGTCGGATTCCAGCGCGACTGCGTTCCGACGGGCCGCCGGATCCCTTCCCGGGACGGCGTCGGTCGCAGCAGGCCGCCTCCCTCACCGCGCAAACAGCGGATACACACGCAAACGCAATGGGGCCACTCGACTGAGGCAGGCCAACGGTTCGATACTCCACAACGGGGCGGGCTGCCGCGGCGTGATGTTGCCCAACGCAAGCCACATTAGCTCTCCGGTACAATGTCACAACCCCCGAAAGCGCGTGAGGAGTGCGAGGTTGGCCCGCATCATCTTCGGCCCACCCGCTGATGACGGGCGGCGGCATCTCCGCGGCGTGGTAGCGCGGTTGTTGCCGGTAGTCCTTGGCGTCTGCCTGGTCGTTGCCTGCAGCGGGTCGAAGACGCCGAAGCCCGTGGCGACAACCGGCACCGCGGCGCCGGCAGCGACGACGCCGGCGGCGGTGGCGCGGCCAACCGTCCGCGTGCTTACCATTCCGACGGCCGGCGCCGGCAGCGGCGGGACGGCGCCCACGCGGACGGCAACTCCGCCCAGCGCCGCCACGCCGCAACCAAGCGCAACGCCCGCGCCCGCCGGGCCCTGCCAGGCCGATCGGGAAGCGGTGCGCACGCTGGCCGATCCCGACGGTGCGCTCGTCAGCCTGAACCCGGCGGCAACGCGGATCGGCGACCTGGCGCGCCAGACGCCGCCTCGGCTGCTCGGCGATCTTCCCGGACGCAGCCGCGTCGCTCCACTGGAGTTGCAAACCTATGCGTTCACCGCCAACGTCTCCGGCGCTCAGCTCCTGGCAAACGGCGCGATTCAGGTCAGCCTGGTCGATCCGCAGGATGCCGCGGCGAAGCTGACGATCGAGCTGCCCGATCCGGCGGGACCGTGCGCCAAGTTCACGGAGCTTGGCGCGCTTGGCCGGATGAAGGCGGCGCGCGACGCCTTCGTGGCCGCCTTCGGGCAGCCGCCTGAAGGCGGCGTCAAATCCCTTTCGGGCAGCGTCCAGGTTGCCGGCACCGGCTTCTTCAGCACCGGCGCCAGCCAGCAGCGCTTCGGCGCTACGGCCGTGGAACTTGCCCCGGTGATCAGCTTTCAGGTGGCCGGGGCGCCGCCGCAACCGACGCCCACGACTCCGGCCGCGGCCGGGGGGCACACCTGGTATACGAGCGGCGCGGAGTTTACCGGCCTCTATTACTGTGATGACGACCCAGGCTGGAAACAGATCCCGGCCACAGCCCTGCGGGCGTACGCCTCCGTGGACGCCGTGAAGAACGCCAACCCCGTCAAGCGCCTCAACAAGTCCTGCGCCGACAGCAGCCACTGAACGCAGCGACAGGACGATAAGCCGCCGACCCGCATCGCCGAGGGTGCGCACAGCGAGCGGCGCGAGGGCACAGCATCCGCCGGACGGGCGATCGGTTCAGGCGGTGCGCCAGGCGGTGAGGTCGCGATCCAGCAACCGTTCGAGACGGCTGATCTCCTCCGCGAAGCTACCGATCAGCTCACGGCGGAGGGAATTCGGCAGCTCGGGGCGCCTCAGGTTGCGGCGCACGATTGCCCACTTCAGCTTCTGGCGCGGACCGGCGGGGAGGGCGATCCTGGCGAGACGTGCGGCCCGCCCGTCGCGCAGCAGCAGCCGGTGCAGGCGATGGTGCTTCGGCACATAAGACACATTCGGTCGTGCGGACGTATCGGGCACAAAGGCAGGATCGACGCCGATGAAGGCAAAGATGTCCTGGATCACCGTGAGGGGCGTGGCAAGAAAGTCATCGTACAGGTAGATGCGAAGCTGTTCGCGAGGAAAGATCGCCAGAAAACGCTCCAGCTGCTCTGCGTACCGGCCCATCGCCCGGTAGTGCCAGATCGGCTCCCAGCCGGCGGCGATCCTCCGCGGCTCGGCCTGCAGCGCCCTGGCGAATTCGGTTTCTGGCTCCCGCGCGTCGCGGTGCAGCATGGCGAAGGCCGAGAATGCCCGGTCAAGCGGATGGCGCAGCACGGCGATCAGCCGTGCCTCCGGCAGCATGCCGCGGATGCGATCCGGCACTTCCGGCCGGTACAGGTACCACGGAGAGGCCTCGCCGATCGCCTTTGCGCCGGCCGCCGCGGCGAAGAGCGACAGATACTCCGTCTGCGAAACGATTCGGCATTCGTCCAGCGCGCGCTCGTCACCCGGGCCGGAGAAGTGCAGCCGCTCGCCGCAAAAGACGAAGTAGTTCGTCTCCTTGACGGGACTCACGTACACCTCTGGATGTTGGCCCAGTTGACTGTAGATGGCATCCGTCCCGGCCTTCGCCGCGCCAAGCACGAGAAAGGTGGGGGTGACGGGCATGGTTGCAGCGGGCGGCCGAGAGGCCGCGGGCGCGGCCAGTCGATCAGACATGCCTATCCATACCCCCTGCCGCCACGCGATGCGTCAGATCGCCGCTCATCATGGGCTCGCGAAGGTGTCCGTTCTGGGAAGACGGCAGGGCAAGGAGGCTGCGTGCGCGAAGGCAATCAAGGATCGTCTCCACGCTCTCCTGCACGGACTGCCTCGCCGTGCGGCAGATAGCCTCCGGCGCAAGCGGCGGCTCGTACGGATCATCGATGCCGGTGAAATGCGCAATCTCGCCGGCGCGCGCGCGCCGATACAAGCCCTTCACATCCCGCTGTTCGCACACGTCGAGGGGTGCATCCACATACACCTCGATGAAATCGGCGATGCGGGCGCGGACCTCCGATCGTGCCTCGCGATAGGGCGAAATCGCCGCGACGATGGCGAAGACGCCGTGGCGCGTTAACAGCTCAGCGACGAAGCCGATACGGCGGATGTTCTCGTCCCGGTCTTCCTTGCTGAACCCCAGCCCCTTGCACAGACGTTCGCGCATCACGTCGCCGTCGAGGCACTCGACTCGCCGGCCGTGAGCGCGCAGCGCCGTCACCAGGGCCTGCGCGATGGTACTCTTTCCAGCTCCGCTGAGCCCGGTGAGCCACACCGTTGCGCTTCGCTCCGTCATCGCGCCACCTCGCTTGCCGCCTGGGCGTAGGCATCGGCCAGTATGCGGGCCACCTCGGGCCGTGTGAAGCGCTCGGGCAGCTGCTCGCCGCGCTGCAACATGCCGCGCACGGCCGTCCCGGAGAGGTGGACGTGCTCGGAGCGGTCGTGGGGGCAGGTCTTGGCGGTCGCCATCTGCGCACAGACGGTGCAGTAGAAGGCGTGCTCGAGTTTTACCGGGGTGATGCCCAGCTCCGCCGGAGCAAACTGGGCGAAGATCTCCTGCGCCGCGTAGGTGCCGTAGTAGTTGCCAACGCCCGCATGGTCCCGGCCGACGATGAAGTGCGTGCAGCCGTAGTTCTTGCGGGCGAGCGCGTGGAGGATCGCCTCGCGCGGACCGGCGTAACGCATGGCGGCGGGAAACACACCGAGCAGCGTCCGCTGCGCCGGGTAGTAGCGTTCGAGGATGACCTGATAGCTCTGCATACGCACCGCCGCGGGCACGTCATCGTCCTTCGTAGCGCCAACGAGCGGATTCACGAACAGGCCATCGACCGCTTCCAGCGCCGTCTTTTGCAGGTATTCGTGTGCGCGATGAATCGGGTTGCGCGTTTGGAAGGCGACGATGCTGCGCCAGCCGCGTCGCCTGAACTCGGCGCGGGTCTGGCTCGGGGTAAGACGCAGGTCCGCGAACTCTCGGGCGGGCAGCCGATCGATGAGCGAAATCGGACCGCCAAGATAGAGTCCGCCTCGGCCCATCAACGCAGCAACGCCGGGGTGGTCCGTGTCCGCCGTGCCGTAGACCTGCACCGCCTCTTCATGGAGGTCAACGGCGAAGCGGTCATCGACACGCATCAGCGCCAGCGGCTGGGAACGCCAGGTCAAGGCAATCTGACTGCCGGCAGAGATTCCCTCCGCCGCGTCCTGCGCGATGGAGAGCGTGATGGGGATCGACCACGGCAGACCGTTGGCAAGCCGCATCTCGCTCAATACGGAGCGATAATCCGCTGCGCCCATGAAGCCGCTGAGCGGAGAGTAGACGCCGGTGGCGATGCACTCCAGGTCGGCAAAGGCTCTGAGGTCAAGCTCTATATGGCGGAGGCCGGGCAACGCCGCGCGTGCGGCGAGCAGTGGTTCACCGACGAGCTGGCGGTCAACCAGCGTGCCGCCGTGCGGCGCGATCAGCTCCGAGGCGCCAGATCGCTCGCCGGTTTCGACGGCGCCGTTGGGGTGGAGCTCAGCGGCGGTGACTTGCGCCGGCAGGGACATCGCAGCGCACCTCGTGATCAAGCTCATACGTACCTGTCACTCACCTTATCCATTGCGGTGCACGGAACTGGTGCGCCGTGCGTGCGGTTCGAGTGGAGAGGCTGGGAACTGATGGCTGGCACGCGTGAAGGCACCTGAGCCGCGCCGGGGTGGTTCGGGCCACGGCGCGATCGGGCGCGCTGCGGCCAATGCGGGCTCATGCGACGATGTCGTCCATGCCCGTCAGGTCGTTCCGGCGGATGTAGGCCCAAAGCTGCCGCAGCCGTCGCCACATGCGTTTCGCTCCAAGCTCACACCCGAGCGGGCAGGGAGGATGGCCGGCGCGGTGCGGCGCCCTCCTGGCCGTGCGGGCGCCGCGCCGCTTCCGGCTGCGCCGCCGTCTCGAAGAAGGAGCGCACGGCCGCGCAGGTGCGCGCGATCTGCGCGTCGCTCAGTTCGGGATACATCGGCAGCGAGAGCATGCGCCGGGCAGCACGCTCGGCGTTCGGGAAGTCGCCGGCATGGCCGCCAAGCGCCGCGTACGCCTCCTGGAGGTGGATGGGCACGGGATAGTGAATGCCCGTCGCGATGCCGGCGTCGGTCAGGTGTTGCTGCAACGCGTCGCGCCGCTCCGTTTCCACGATGAACAGGTGGTAGATATGCGTCGACCACGTCGCGCAGACCGGCAGCGCAAGGTCGCCGACATCGGCGAGCTGCCGGCGGTACGCGGCGGCGTGCGCGGCGCGCTCGCCGTTCCAGGCGTCCAGATGGGGCAGCTTCACCCGCAGGATGGCGGCCTGCAGTGTATCGAGCCGGGCATTCAGACCCGGTTCGACATGGACGTACTTCGCCGTTTGGCCGTTGTCGCGCAGCCGGCGAATTCGCTCTGCCAGGTACGCATCGCCGGTCGTCACCGCCCCGCCGTCGCCGTAGGCGCCCAGGTTCTTGCTCGGGTAGAAGCTGAAACAGCCGATATCTCCCAGCGACCCGCAGCCACGCCCCTGATACCGCGTGCCGTGCGCCTGGGCAGCGTCCTCGATCACCGCGACACCGGCGCTACGGGCGATGCCGAGAATCGGGTCCATGTCGGCTGCCTGGCCGGCGAGGTGCACGGGGATGATCGCCCGCGTGCGCGGCGTCAATGCCGCCGGCAACAGCCGCGGGTCGAGCGTGTAGGTTCCGGGTTCGCAGTCGATCAGCACCGGGCGCGCGCCGACGGAACTGACCGCGAGCGCCGTGGCGATGTAGGTATTCGCCGGCACGATCACCTCGTCGCCCGGCCCGATGTCGAGCGCCAGCAAAGCCAGCCGCAGGGCGTCCAGGCCGTTACTGACGCCAACGGCGTGCCCCACATCGAGGTACCGCGCGAACTCGGCCTCGAAGGCGCCGACGTCCTGGCCGAGCACGAAGTCGCAGCGGCTCAGCACCGCGGCGATCGCGTGCTCGACTTCCGCGGCGATGCGCCGCTGCTGCGCCGCGAGATCCACGAAGGGGATCCGCTCCATCACGCCGTTACCTCGCTCTCGGACTCGCAGGCAAGCCCGGCAGCGCTCAACCGGTAGCGCAGACCGCAGGCGGCACAGGCAGCCCGATCGTGCGCAAGCGCGAGCGACTGCCCGCAGCGGCAGACCCAGCCTCGCCGCCGCGCCGGATTGCCGTAGACCAGCGCGTGCGCTGGAACATCGCGTGTGACCACGGCGCCCGCGCCAACCATCGCGAAGGCGCCGATCCGGACGCCGGCGACGACAACGGCGCGGGCGCCGAGCGAAGCGCCCGCCTCAACGATGGTCGATACCAACCAGTCGCGCTGCGGCGCGACGGCGGTGACAGCCTCCGTGCGGGCGGAGCGCGGGCGGCGATCGTTGGTGAAGGTGACGCCCGGGCCGATGAACGCGCCGTCGCCGATCGTCACGCCGTCCCAGATCAGGCAGCCGTTCTTCACCGTGACGCCGTCGCCGATGCGGCTGCCGCCCTCGATGAAGGTGTGGTCGCCGATGTTGCAGTTGCGGCCGATCCGCGCACCCGGGAGTACGTGAACGAACGCCCAGACGCGCGTGCCGGCGCCGATGTACTCCGATTCCACCAGCGCCGTTGCATGGACCATGGTCTCTTCCACAGACTCCTCCGGCCGAGCCGCGTCAGCGCGGCGGCAGGCTCACTCGGCCGCCGCTGTCCGCCGCCGCGGTCGCTTTATCAGCGCGCCAAACGTCGACCACAGGGCACCGGGACGTGGCAGATCGCGCAGGGCGTGGAGCGGCGCAATACGCAGCGCCCGCGTCAGCTCCCGTGCGGCAGCGCGTCGTTCGTTCGCATGCGCGTGTTCCAGGGCGCTCCACAGAGAGATGCCATAGTACCAACCGCAGTGCCGCAGGTAGCAGCGCGCCAGGTACGGGAGCGAGGGCCGGCGGCTACTCGCCCGGCGCACGTTGTTGAGAAAGACCCGCCGTGTGTACGGCCAGCGCCGCCAGCGCAGATCGTCGTCGGCCGTGACCGGCCGCTGGCGGAAGAGCACGCAGGGCACCGGCACAAAGCCAACCAGGTGCTTCAAGGCGATGCGGAGCTGCCAGTCCCAATCCTCGTCGCTCAGCAACGTCTCATCGAGCTCGCCGACCGTCTCGCGCACGGAAGCACGTGCCACGAGCGCACCGATTTGCGGCATCTGCGCGAACAGGTCGTGCAGCACGTCGCCGTCGCCCGCAAGCCGCACCGGCCCCGGGCCGTAGAGCGGTGTTCGCTGCTCGTCAGTGCACTGGGCCTGGCCCAGCACGGCGGCGAGCTCTGGCCGCCGCGAGAGCAGCGCCAGCTGGGGCCGCAGGTGTTCAGCCAGCCAGACGTCGTCGTCGTCGAGGAAGGCGAGGAATTCGCCGCTGGCGGCACGCAGGCCGGCGTTGCGCGCCGCGCTTGCTCCCAGGCGTTCCGCGCGCACGCAGCGGGCGCCGAATTCGCGAGCGACCGCGCCCGTCTCCGGATTCGCGCCGTTGTCCGCGACGATAACTTCAAGCGCCAGATCCGGTCCCTCCAGGGCGCGAATGCTGCCCAGCGCTTCGCGCAGCAGCGCCGGGCGGTCGCGGGTCGGTACGATTACCGAGACCAGTGGTGGCGCCGGCAGGCTCACACCCACTCCTCCCACGTGTCGAACGCGCCTCGCAGCGCGGCATTGAACAGACGTTTGCCGTCAAAGCGCGTGATGAACGTGCGGGCGACCGTGCCGGCCGGGCGTGTCTCCCCGGCCTGGGCGTACACCAGCTCGTAGCCGGCCGCCTCCGCTGTGGCCTGTGCCGTGGCGTTCCAGTTGTCAGACTGTCCAAGCGGGATAGCGAAGCTTTGCGGCACGATGCCGAGCCGCTGCTCGATCACCTGCCGCGACTGCTCCAGCTCAACGACCGTGCGGTGTTCGTCGAGCCGGCCGAAGTTCGGGTGCGTCACCGAATGGCTGCCGATCGCGGCCCCCTGCCCCGCCAACCGCTCGATCGCGGCCCAGTCGAGGAAGGTGCCGCGCTCAAAGTCATGCCTTCCCTCTGCCCAGTCCGTGACGACGAAGAGGGTCCAGGGAACGCGCACGCTCGCGAGCAGCGGTGCGGCGTTGCGCTCGACGCTCGCCAGGTTGTCGTCGAAGGTAAGCGCCACGTCGCGCGGGCCCGCCTGGCCGCGCGCGATCGCCTCGGCGGGCACGATGCGGCAGCCGGCGTCGAGCAGCCAGTGCAGGTGCTGCGCGAAGCGGCGCGGGCTGACATCGTTCACACCCCAGGCGGGCGTCCCGACCGAGTGATAGCAGAGGATGCGCCCACTCGCGGCCGTCCGGGAGCGGGGCACCGCCGCCAGCAGCGCCCGTTCACAGCACATCCGCGCGGCCGCGACATGGTGGCGACGGAGCCCTGTCCGTCGCGTGAGCCGCTTGAGCACTAACCTGGTCGACATGCCTGCTCTCCGGCTATCAGCGCAGCGCCGTGCGTAACGCTGCCACGACCGCGTCCTGTTCGTCCCCGGTCATGCCGACGTAGAGGGGGAGCAAGAGCGTTTCCGCCGCCGCGCGTTCCGTCTCCGGCAGGCACAGATCGGGCGTTTGTTGGCGGTAGTACGGTTCGAGGTGAATCGCCATGACGCCGCGGCGCGTGGCGATGCCCTTGCCGGCCAGCTCTGTCATGATCCGCGCGCGCGGCCGGCCGCCGCGCAGGCGCACGCAATACGATTGATACGTGTGCCGCCGGTCCGCCGGCTCAGCCGGGGTCTCGAGCCGCGCTTCGCCGGCGAAGGCGGCGCGGTAGCGTTCGGCCAGCCGCCGGCGCTCGCCGAGGATCTGCTCCAGCTTCTGTAACTGCACCAGCCCGACCGCGGCCTGCATGTCGGTCATCCGGCAGTTGAAACCCAGCTCCTCGTACGTCTCCAGCTCAATGCTGCCGGACCGGTGGCGGGCCAGGTCGGAGGTCGAGGCCGCGTGCGAGCGCAGGCGACGCAGGCGATCCGCGGCCTCGGTGTTGTCGGTCGTGATCACGCCGCCCTCGCCCGTGGTGATGCTCTTGCGCGGGTGAAAACTGAAGCAGGTGAACGACGCGAGGCTCCCGACCCGCGCTTCTCCCACCGTCGCACCAAGCGCGGGCGCCGCATCCTCCACGATCGGCAGACCGTGGCGTTCCGCGATCTCGCGGATCGCGGCCATATCGGCCGCCAGCCCGATCTGATCCACCGGCATGAGCGCCGCGGTTCGGGCGGTGATCGCCGCTTCCAGCTGCCCGGGATCGACGGTGTACGTTGCCGGATCGATGTCGACAAAGACCGGCGTTGCGCCGGCATGAACAATCGCATTGGCGGTGGCGATGAAGCTGAAGGAGGGGCAGATCACCTCGTCGCCGGGACGCACGCCGGCCGCGAGCAGGGCCAGGTGCAGGGCTGTCGTGCAGTTGCTGGTTGCCACCGCGCACCGCGCGCCGACATAGCGCGCCAACTCCACTTCGAAGGCCTGCACGCGGGGGCCCTGCGAAAGCCAGCCCGAACGCACAACCTCGGCCGCCGCCGCCGCTTCTTCCTCGCCGACCCATGGCCGGGTGATGGGGATCATGGCACGGCCGCCAGGGCGCCGGGCGCAATGCCCTCGAACCAATGGACAAGCGAGCGCAGTCCCTCACGCAGGCCGATACTCGTCTCGAAGCCGATGCGCTCGTGCGCCAGCGAGACCGACGCCTGTCTGCGGCTGACCGGGTTCACCTTCCGCGGCGCCTGGAACTCCGGCTCTATCTCCGGCCGTTCCATCGCCTCGCAGAGCAAGCCACACAGGGCGCGGAGACTGGTCTCCGTGCCGGAGCCAACATTCAGCACGACGTCGCTTGCCGGGGAAACTGCCGCGAGCAGGTACGCGCGCGCCACGTCCTCCACGTGCACGAAGTCCATGGTCTGGGTGCCATCGCCGAAGATCACCGGCCGCTCGCCGCGGGAAAGCCGTTCGAGCCAGCGGATCATCACCTCGGTGTAGACGCCGTAGATGTCCATCCGGGGGCCGTACACGTTGAACGGGCGCAGAGCCACGTAGTCGAGCGCATACATCTCGTAATAGGCCCGCAGCAGTTGCTCGTTGGCGATCTTGGCGGCGCCGTAGAGCGTGCGGTTGTTGAACGGGTGGATCTCATCCATGGGTAGGTAGCTCGCCTCGCCGTAGACGGAGGCGCTTGAAGCCGCAAGGATCTTCTGCACCCGCGACTCTCGTGCCGCGTCGAGCACGTTCTGCAGCCCGTGAACCATCACCTGGATCGCCCGCACCGGTTCCTCGGCGCAGTGCGTAATGCGCAGCGCCGCCTGGTGGAAGATGAGGTCAACCTCGCGGGTTGCCTCGAAGATCAGCTCGCGGTCGCAAATGTCGCCCTGCAGCACGGTGACGCGCCCGCCGGCGATCGCCGCGTCAAGGTTCTCCCAGCGACCGCGGACGAAGTCATCCACGACGACAACCCGCGAAGCGCCGGCCGCCAACAACTGATCGGTGATGTAAGAACCCACCAGCCCGGCGCCACCGGTAACCAGAGCCCGCACGCCAGTCAGATCACCCATCGCTTGTTTCCTTGGATTCTTGAACGGTCCGCACCGCGCCGCGAACCGCCGGCGCCTTTGTGCTCGCGGCGATCAACGGGAGAGGACCTGCGGCCGCCCGTCGTCTCGCAGCGATTGCTCGGCTGCCGCCAGCAGCCGGACCACGCGGAGACCGGCTTCGCCGTCGCTCTGGGGCGTCGATCCGCTGCGCACGCAATCGATGAAGTGGGCGCACTCGACCTCAAGCGCCTCGGTCTGGTCGAGCCGTGGCGCGTACATGTCGCCCAGGCGGTAGGCCACGTTCACCGTGCGGCGCAGGTCCGAGGGATCGTTCGTCCACAGCACGCCGCGGTCGTACACCTTCACTTTTTCCGTGGGTTCGATGTCGTCGTACAGCACCATGCGGCGATTGCCGCCGATCAGCACCTGCCGCACCTTTACTGGAGAGAGCCAATTGACATGAAAGTGGGCGATCAGGTTGTTGTCGAACTGCAGTGTGAGATAGGCCACATCGGCAACGCCTCCCGGAAAGTGCGCAGCGGCGAGAGCGCTGATTCGTTGTGCCTTGGCCGGGACAATGTAGTCGATAATGGATAGATCATGAGCCGCCAGATCCCACACGACGCTGACGTCTTGTTGAAAAGCTCCGAGGCTCACCCGAACCGAGTCGTAATAGTAGAGATCTCCCAGTTCTTCCGTGGCGACCAGTTGCTTGATACGCTGCACGGCTCCGGTATAGATAAACGTGTGATCGACCATGAGTGTCAGACGCCTTTGGCAGGCCAGGTCGACCAGCATCTCCGCGTCTGCCACCGATGCGGTCATCGGCTTTTCAATGAGGACGTGCTTTCCGGCCAGCAATGCCTGGCGGGCCAGGGTTGCATGCGATGAAACAGGGGTCGCGATCGCGACGGCCTCAACCGCCGGATCGGCAAGCATGTCGCTGAAATCGGTCGTCAGCGCGACGCTCGGATAGCGGCGGGCGATCGTTTGCAGCCGCTGCGGCTGCTGATCGCACACGGCGACAACGCGCGCATCGCCGAGCTGGGCAAAGTTCCTGATGAGGTTGGGACCCCAGTAGCCGGCGCCCACAACGGCCACGCCCACGCCCTGCGCCGGCTCGCTCGTCACTCGTTCCGGGCTGCCCAGTACCGTCGTCACGCGTGGCACCTCCACCGATGCGGCTGCATTGCTCTTCGAGCGGGGTAGCGCTGCAGATGCCGATCGTGAAGCCATATCCTTTTCCCCCGCGGCGTGGTCCAGTTCCCCACGCTCACCGTCACCGGTATCGATGGCCGGACGCCGATTCAGTAGGCGCCGTCGGTGCGGATAACCGCGACCACCGTGAGCAGCAGGATCTTCAGATCCAGCCAGAGCGACCACCGCTCGATGTACTGAAAATCCAGCTTGACCATCTCTGAGAAGCGCACGTTGCTGCGGCCGCTCACCTGCCAGAGACCGGTCATGCCCGGCTTCACCGCCAGGCGGCCGTGTTGCCAGGCTTCGTAGCGCGCCGCTTCCTTCGGCACCGGCGGCCGAGGCCCAACCAGGCTCATCTCGCCACGCAGGACATTCCACAGTTGGGGCAGCTCGTCCAGGCTCGTCTTGCGGATGAACCGTCCGACCCGCGTCAGGCGCGGATCGTGTTTCATCTTGAAGATCGGGCCATCCGCCTCGTTCAGGGCGTCCAGTTCTGCCTGGCGCGCTTCGGCGTCGGCCACCATGCTGCGAAACTTCAGAAAGCTGAAGAAACGACCATCCTTGCCCAGCCGCGTTTGGCGAAAGAGGATCGGGCCGCGGCTGTCCAGCTTGATCGCCAGAGCGATGGCCAACAGCAGCGGCGCCAGCACGATCAGCAGGATCGACGCGCCGACGACATCCATCGCTCGCTTGGCCGGACGCTGCCACCCATTCCAACTCGCCGCGTGGCACAGTTGCGGAACCTCGGCCGGCGTGTCGCGGGATACCGCTTCGCCATCCGTGGTTGCTGTCCCCAGTCGGATCGCCATCGCCTGCTACCTCATCCCCACTTCACCGCCGGCCACACCCAGGGGTGTCGCGGACCGATGATCCATCGCTTTCTGCCCATCAGCGCTGGCGCCAGCCTCACTTCAGGACCCATCCCGGCGAACGTGCCGCGTGCGCACCGTGCCGCCGTTAGGCGGGCATCGAGGCGAACGTCGGCTCGCTTGCGTTCGGCCGCCCGCCGTAGGCGAATTCGTCGGCCCGCTCCTCCACGGCCAGCGCTGCCGGGCGCCCGATCCCGGCGTACGTGAAGCCGCTCTGCCGCATCACCGTCGGCTCGAAGAGATTGCGTCCGTCTATCACCAGCGGCGAGCGCATCAACCGGCGCAGCGTGCCGAAGTTGAGCCGCCGAAACTCCTCCCACTCGGTGACGAGCACCAAGGCATCCGCGTCCCGCGCTCCCGCGTAGGCGTCGGCGCAAAGCTCGATGTCGGGCAACTCCCGGCGGGCCCGCTCCAGCGCCACCGGATCGTAGGCGCGAATGTGGCACCCCTCCTGGCGCAGCAGCTCGATCAGGTCGACGGAGGGTGCGTTGCGGAGGTCATCGGTGTTCGGTTTGAATGAGAGCCCGAGCAGCGTGATCGTCCGCCCCTCCAGCGAACCGAGATAGTGCTTCAGCTTCTGGATCACGCCCAAACGCTGGTCATGGTTGATCTCCACCACCGCGCGCAACAGTTGCGGATGCGATCCGCTTGCCGCCGCCATGTGGATAAGTGCGCGCACGTCCTTCGGAAAGCAGGAGCCGCCCCAACCGATGCCGGCGTTGAGGAACTGGGGGCCGATCCGCTGATCATAGCCCATTCCCCGCGCGACCTCGGTGACATCCGCACCGAGTCGTTCACAAACGGCGGCAATCTCATTGATGAAGGAGATACGGGTAGCAAGATACGCGTTCGAAGCGTATTTGATCATTTCTGCGGTGCGAATGTCCGTGATCAGTATCGGGCAGTCCAGCGGACCGTAGAGCGCGGCGACACGCCGAGCCGCCTCAGGATCGCGCGAGCCCAGCACGAGTCGATCCGGATGGCGGAAATCGTGTACGGCGGAGCCTTCGCGCAGGAATTCTGGATTCGACACCACGCTGAATGGAACACGAGTGCACTGAGCGATCAGGAACGCTACGAGATCGCCGGTGCCGATCGGCACGGTGCTCTTGTTGACGATGACCGTATCAGCACTCAGCAGTGGCCCCAGGTCGCGTGCCGCAGCCCTCACTGCCATCAAGTCTGCCTGGCCTTCGGCGCTTGATGGCGTATTGACGGCGATGAACACTGCCTCCGCACCGGGGATGGCGTCGGCATAATTATGCGTAAAGCGGATGCGACCGCTGGAACGCACCTGCACGAGCAGCTCGTCCAAACCAGGTTCGTAGAACGGCGAATCGCCGGCCCGGAGCTGCTGGACCTTGGCGGTATCGGTGTCCAGGCAGACGACGTCGTGTCCCCGTTCAGCCAGACAGGCGCCGGTGACAAGGCCGACGTATCCCGCCCCAATAACACAGATACGAGTCATGGTTTCGCTCTCCCCAGAGGCTGCAAATCAACCACCACCGCACCGTCCAGCCCCGCCATCGACTTCCTGTCTATTTCCGGCGAACGGTGCATCTCCACGTCTCGTTGTTCGGCTGGTCGGATCACTTGTCTGTTCATTAATCCGTAGCCGTAGCGCGGAAACGATCGAATCTCGATGAGTGTTCCACCAACCACCGATAACTTGTGACGGAGGCGCGAAATGTGCACTTTTAAGCTACGGCGTTCGCTGGCCGATGAGTCTGCCAGCGCGTATCGTGCGAGCTCGTCGGCGGGCGCGATGGTCTCAGCGCGCTCCATGAGGTATTCGAGGATACGAAACTCTGTTCGCGTCAGAGTCAGCGGTTGGTGGTTCTTCTGAACGGACATCCGCGGGCGATCGAGCACCAGGTCGCCGAAGATGACCTGGACGCTGTCGTGTCTCCGTGGTGTGGACGGCGACTGCACGCTTCGCCGCAGCAGCGCCTCGATTCGCAGCTGCAACTGCCGAATACCAAATGGCTTAATGATGCAGTCGTCGGCCCCGCTTTCATAGCCGCGAATCAACTCTTGCTCATCCAGGGGACGAAGGAACAAGACGACGGGAATCGCCGAGCTCAGGCGGATCAGCCGGCATACATCGAAACCGCTCAGCGTGGGCAGGTCCCCGTCGAGCAGCGCCACATCGTGGCGGCCGTTCAGCCAGAGCATGAGCGCGTCAACGCCATCGGCGGCGGTCTGCACCTCGTGCCCAAGCCACTCCAGGCCGTAGCCTGCGATGCCCCGCAGTGCCGTGTCGCCACTGGCAAACAGGACCTTCATGGGTTGCTCTCCGTCAACGCAGCGCCGGTGCCGGCAGCCGGCGACCGTGGTAGACAGAAGCGGTGCGCCGGCTCCAATGGTTACGGTATGGCTAAGGGCATCGCCGTTCGGGTGGGGCGGCCGTGAAGACTTGGTGGAGAAAACGGCGCTGGCGAGAGCGGGCCGGCATTGAACCGCATTCGGCCGGCCGCGGGCCGTGGAGGCCGGCGCTGGCCCTCAGCGCACTCTCGGCCAGGCGCGAAGGACGCAGGCGTCGCTGGATCTGAAGGTTCGAGCGAGGCCGAAGCTCGACTCCGGCGCGCAGACAGGTGGCACGGTGCGCCCTGGCCGGCCGGTTCGACGTTCGCGGCGCCGGCAAGGGCTGGCCGTTCGGAAGGTCGCCTCGGTGGGAGGATGATCGGCGCCGTTCAGCGGATATTGCCAAAGTTACGACCCAGGCGCTGCCCCTCGTTCTGGGCCGGATGTGGCAGAACGGGATCGCCGGGCGGCGCCGCTGCCCGGGCGCTAGCCGCCTCGGACCCCTTCGACCGCGGGCACAATCGTCGCATCATCCAGATCGACGTGCAGCGTGGCAGACAACTGGTGAAGAACGCCGCTCCGCTTCCAGCGCTCGTAGGTTTGCCATGCCCGGTCGTCGTGCGGCAGTTCGCTGGGAAGATCCAGCCATGCATCGCCGGTGATCGCCCGGTAGAGCACCGCATCCACGAGCGATCGACCGACGCCGAGATCCATCACCGTGGCTGGGTCGCCTCCGGCGATAATTGGGCGAAGACGATCCCAGAGGGCGTCCGAGATATGCGGTACGCTCGGCACGGCGGGTTCCCTCTCTGCATCACTTCGAAACGCGACGGCATATCAATTCGACGTTGCGAAGCGGCTGTTAGGATATAACGGTTTGGCGAGAGCATAGGGCGCGACGGCGGAACGAGCAAGACGGCATTCGGTGAAAGCCAGGTGCGGATCTGGCGCGCGACAGTTGCGAACGGTCGCGGTGTACCGACGCGCTGGTCGCCGATCGCCGGCCGACCGCTTCGGTGGCTGGTGATGCCCAGCCAACTCCGGCGCTCCAGGCGCCAGCGTGCCGCCGCAGCAATCCCCGCGGGGCTCAGCCGGGCAAGCGCACCTCACCGCCAGTCGGATCGAGCGCCTGGCAAACGATGGCCCGATAGAACGGCGACAGTTTGCTCGCCTGCTGAAATCGCCAGCGGCGGTGCTCGACGCTGAGCTGAATCGACCCGGGCATGAGTACAGCGCGATAGATCGCATGCAGTTGGCGGCCCGTGGCATCGCTGCAGGTGCCCACCCGCTCTAGCGCGGCGAAGGCGAGGCCGAGCTCCTCGAAACCCTCTCGACGCATTGCCGTGTCGAAGCTCTCGCCGAAGTCCACGGTTCCGCCGGGCAGCTGCCAGCGGCCCGAGTAGCTCGAGTGCAGGGTGAGCACCCGGCCGGCCGCATCCGTGACCACGGCATGCACACCCAGGCGGTAGCGCGGGGAGAGGAGCCAGACCAGCCGTTCCTTCACCCGCAACGGCAGAGGGAGGAAGCGGATCGTGTAGACCTGCAGCGCGTGCCAGGCCTTGTGTCGGGGAACGGTCTGCATACCCCTTCAGCCGCCTCCGGCGAGACCGTATGGCGATCGGTGGCCGCCTGTGGGACGTCCACCGGACCACCGCCGCGCACTGCTCCGTGCTGAGCTGCAACGCGCGCCCGGCGCATGGCGGCGTGGGAAGAAGTCCCTGAACGCCGCGAACACGCCCGGTCGGGTAATCGGCGCCGCGGGTGGTTGCTCACACGGCAGCATTTGCCGGTCCGTGCAGGCAGATTCCACGAAGCCGCCACTGCCGCAACCCGGGGCGAGCAGATGGTTGCTCCCGGTCGAAGCGGAGGCCGGGATCGGTGAGGACAGCATCGGCAGTCGCTCGCATCGAGCGTCCAGGTTGTGCAGCGCTACGGCGTCGCGGGCGTCGGGTCAGCGAGACAAGCCGACGCCAGCCATGAGACAGCCGTCTCGCTCAGGCGAGCACTGCCGCCCGCGCCTCACGGCAGCGCCCGAGTTTCAGACGACTCGGGTTTGCGGCGGAAGGTATAACCCACGCCGGCGACGGTCTGGATGTAGCCGGACGAAGCGGAGTCATCCTCGAGTTTCCGCCGCATATTGCGGATGTGCCCCTTCAACAAGCTCGCGTCATCGACGCCTTCGTACCCCCACACGCGGTCGGTGAGTGTCTGGTGCGGCAAGACCTGGCCCTCGTGCAGCACAAGTTCGTACAGCAACTTGAACTCGATCGGCGTCAGATGGATGTCGTGCCCCGAGCGCGTTACGCGGCGCCACTGCGGATCGAGGCGCAGATCGCCCGCGCTGATCGTCTGCCATCCCAGGCGCGGTTGCGTCGGATTCTCGTTCGTCCGTCGCAGAACGGCCTGCACGCGCGCGAGCAGTTGCGTCGGGCTGAACGGTTTGCAGATGTAGTCGTCGGCTCCCAACTGGAGCCCTCGCACGACATCCTCATCGGCCGAGCGGGCGGTCAGCATGATGATCGGCGTTGATGACTCGTCCCGGATCGCCTTACAAACCTCCCAGCCGTCCATGCGCGGCATCTGCACATCAAGCAACACGAGTTGCGGTTCCTTCCGCCTGAACAGCTCCAAAGCCGCGGCTCCGTCGCGTGCGGCGACAACATCGTGGCCGGCTCGGCGAATAGCGAAACAAAGGATATCGAGGAGATCAACATCGTCTTCGGCAACAAGAATCGTCATCCCTGCCACTCCGTCCCTATGCCCCCTATGCCGTGCGGGGCTGCGGCTTTCCCGGCTCCAGACGCGGGCTGATCCCGATTCGCCGCCTGCCGCCGGTCAATGTGCAGTGGGCCGCCGAAGCCCGCCGATGGCATCGGTGAACGGATCACCCCGCGCAGCGATCGGCCGCTCCGGCGTCTGCCCGCAAACCATTCAGCAACTCTACTGTGACCGGTGCGTAACCCGGTTACGCTCGCATCTGTTGTATGACACCGGCCTGCCCCCCGGCCAGCCTTATGGGTGGGCAGCGGGTAGAGATCCGGTTGGGAAGTCGTACGACTTCCCTGCCCACGCCTGCCTCGGCAGCCAGCGAGTTCCAGGCGAGCCACGGCGCCGGGATGGCGCAGCAGCCCGCGCGGTGGTGCCTGCCCAGGGTAATGATCGAAGCCGCGAGCGATTCCTGCAGCCTCAACCGCGATTCATGCCTCAGGCTTGCGACGCACGCTCGCGCCGCCACCGGGCGCATGAGGCCGGAACGGGCCACGAGGACATGCCACCGTGTGGCGTCAGCTCTGTGACAGCGGAATTGGGGCCCCTCAGCGTGTCGCTGCCGTCTCGCGATCGCTGGCCGGAGCGGGCGGCAAGGCGGCCGCCGGCCCAGGCAGGAGCCGGGCAAGGGCGACCACGGCAAGCGACCAGCCCAGCAGCCAGGCGCCGATCACCTCGTCGCTGTAGTGGTCGCCCACTGAGACACGGCTTACGCCAACCGCCAGCGCCAGCGCAAACAGGCCGAGCCGCAGGGACCGCCGTTTCACCACTGGCGCGCTCACGCCGGCGAGAAACAGCGCGCGCAGGGCGTGGCCGCTGGGATAGGACCCGGTGGAGGGATAGAACAGCCACTGTTTCAGTGCGGCCTCGATCAGCAATCCGACCGCGAACGCTGCGAGGATACCGGCGGCTCGCCAGGGGTTGTGCTGCGCGGTGGCCGCGCAGATCACCAGCACTACCGCGGCCGACAGGACCGGCGTGCCGGGGAGCGCCAGAACGCGGTCGAGCCGCAGCAGCCACGCGCTGTGCGCCGCTCGAATGGTATGATCGAGCGGATTCGATACCAGATCTGAGAGACCGAGACGGACGATTAGCGTCCAGGCCGCAAAGAGCAGCAAGCCCGCGCTTCCTGCCCGCAGCCCTGGTGTCAACCGTTTGGATTCGCGCATAATCCGGAAGCCGCTTCCCCGTGAAACTTGTTGGCCGCTTCCGCGCCGGCCGCGGGCAGATTCCCCACACCTGCCCCCGCCATGGTAAGCACTTTTCGCGGAGGACCCTCATGCAGCGCCGCGGCGCGAGCATGCTCCGCCACGCGGGCGGGGCGGTGGTCACTCGTCCCACCGCGAAGATCCAGAGGGCGACGGTTCACCAGAGCGGGAGCTCGACCCGCACGTCGACGGCCGCGCCACCCTGAGCCGGTTACGGTGGTGCGAGCGCGGAAGCGGCGCCGAGTCCGGCGCGAACCGGCCGGCCGAACGGCCACGTTTTCCTGCACCGGCGCGCGTCGATGAGGAGCGTGTGCGTCCGCCATCACTGGCGGAGGGCGTCGGTCTCACCCCGGCGGATCAACCGTGACGGTCGAAACGTCCAGAGGAGCCTGGCGAAGAAGGGAAGATCGTTGAGCAGGTACCGCCGCCACAACCGTCGCGGCTCCTGCTGCAGCCGGTACAGCCACTCGAGGCCCACGCGCTGCATCCAGCCTGGAGCCCGGGCGAGGCGGCCGCCGAGCAGATCGAACGTCCCGCCAACCCCCATACAAACCGGCACGCCAAGCTCGTGCAGATGCCGGTCGATCCAGAGGTCCTGTCGCGGCGCACCGAACGCCACAAAGAGAAACGCGGGCCGAGCCGCGGCGATCTGGCCAACGATCCTCTGCTCTTCGTCGGCGCCGAGCGGGCCGAAGGGAGGAGCGTAGGCTCCCGCAATGCGCAGTCCTGCGTGCCGGCGCCGCAGTGCCGCGGCCGCCTCCGCGGCTACCCCTGGCGCGGCGCCAAGCAGATAGATGCTCCAGCCACGCCGTGCCGCCAGGCCCGCCGCCTGCTCGACGAGCTCGACGCCCGTCACCCGCGCCGGCAGGGGAGTTCCGGCCAGCCGTGAAGCCCAGACCAGCGGTGCACCGTCGGCGACGGCGAGGGCCGCGGCGTTGAGCACGCGCCGAAACTCGGCGTCCCGCTGTGCCAGGCGCAGGAAGTCGAGGTTCACCGTGACGACCTGATGCGAGCCGCCGGCAGTGACGAGCGCCTCCAACCGCGCTGCCGCCTCGGGCAGCGTAACCCGGTCGATACCCACGCTCAGGATGCGGCACTCCTTCAGCACCATGACCTCCGGCGGCTGCGGTCGGGCAGGGTCGAGCCGTGTTTGCACGCTCGCATAGACGCTCCTGGAGTCCTGCAGCGAAGCGATCGTCGCCGCGATGCGGCTTCTCGCCGGGGACTCCAGGAGCACGAACCGAGGCTAGCCTGAGTCCGGCGCAGAGCGGGTGCAGGACGATGGACGATCCGGTGCAAAGGTTTCAATGCAGCGTGGGAGTCGAGTATTCAGCGCCGCACCGGCCCCTTTGGCCCGCGCGTCGGCGGGCATCACAGCGCAGCCGCGTCAGGGCCGGCTTCGGACCGATCCCACGCGGCGGCCGGCGGTTCGCTCTGCGGAACCACGCCATTGCGCAGGGCAAGCGCCACGAGCCGCGCCCTGCTGGTCGCGCCGAACTTGCGCTTCAGGATACGCAGTTCCGTCCGTATGGCACTCTCGGAGAGAAAAAGACAGTCACCGATCTTCGCGGCGCTCATGCCGCCCGCAAACAGCTCCAGAATCTGCCGTTCTCGCGCTTCGAGCGGCATGACCAGCGCGGGTCGATCGCTTCTCCTTGAGAGATACTCCTCAACCAGTTCGCCGACGAAGTTGCGGGGCAGTCCCCATTCCCCGCGCGAGACCGCCTCAATGCAGGCAAACAGCGAGCCGGCGCTGGCCCCGTGCGGAATAAACCCGCGGGCGCCGGCCAGCAGCGCGACTTCGATCTGAACCGGCTCATCCGGCGCGAGGACGACCACGGCGGGTTCGCTGCCCGCACCATTGAGCATGGTCGCGTCCGCGATGCGCTGGACGCGGCTGATCGCGTCGACGAGGACGACCGTTGGCGCCCAGGACTGCAGGGCATCGGTCAGCGCCCGCTCCTCACAGGCGACCCGGGTGACGATGCCGGGCCGCTCGTGAGCGAGCGAGCGGATACCCTCCGCCAAGAGGACGTGCTGCGTCGAGATCAGCAACCGTACCGCCGCGCCCTGATGATCCGCATCCGGCAGCGCACCCGCCTGCTTCATCAGCCCCCCTCCCGGAGTTCCACGACGTCGGTATCCGCGATCCCGCCGGGTGGACGCTCCTCCTGATACAGCCCGGCGCCGATCAGCCAGCTCACCGCCTGGGCGCGGTTCCGTGCGCCGATGCGCCTGTAGGCCGTCCGCAGGTGCGCCCGAACGGTGTGTTCGGAGCGGCCGAGTCGCCAGGCGATCTCGCGATTCGAATGGCCGGCGGCCACAAGGTCGAGCACCTCGAGTTGATGTCCTGTCAAGCGAGCCGGGGCGGCAGCCCGTGGCGGGGCAACGCCTTCGTCGGATGTGAGCAGAACTGGGAGAGCAAGGTTGCTGCCGGGACCGCGTCTCTCGACCTGGCGCGAGCCGACGACGCTCAGGAGCTGGACGAACTGTGCCGCGGTGGTATCTGGCGCGATGAGGCCACGAACTCCGGCGCGAAGCAGCTCACTGGCGGTATCCGCCGCAGGGTTCGCGCCATACACCAGCACCGTGGTATACGGCGCGGCCGAGTGTAGCCGATCGAGCCAGGCCGGGCTTGTGCTCAGCAGCACCGCGTGGGCCAGGCAGACGGCGGGCTGGTGGTCGGCGGACATCGCGCATGCGGACGCTTCACCATCGGCTTCACCGATGAGGACGATCCCTTTGTGCCGGCGCAGCACGTCGCCGATCGCCAGCCGCCGAATAGCGCTCGGATCGGCGATGAGGACACTGATCGCTTCCCGTGCAGGCAAGGGCTTCCTCAGCTCGGGGAGTGTCGCATCGCCAGGGCGGCGCTCGCCGTACCCCTGGCTCCGCAGGGAGCGTCTGCCGGCGAACGGAACATCCCAGCGGCGCCAATCATAGTCCAACTCGCTAGCCGTTGTCTCGCACCCGATACCCATTCGTGCACGAAAAGGACGACGCGCCGTGGTGAATCTCGGATCGTCACCGGGTTACGATAACTCGGGTCCTTCACCATTTCTACACCCGATGCCCGGTCAGATCGCACGAAAAGGTTGAGACGGCTGGCTTCAGATCCGTAGGATCGCGCGACACGCTGCACGATCACTGTGGTCGGGCGGCCTGGAGTAGAGGGCGGATGTTGCAGCAGCCAGCAGCCCGCGGTGGTTCGGCCGAAGGCCGTGCCGCCGCCGAACACGGTTTCGCCCGAGCGTGGGGTCCGGTGCGGCTGCTCGCAGGTGACGCAATCGCTGCCGTCCTCGCCATCGCCGCGTTGTACCTCGCCCATCAGCGTTGGCCATCGATACTTGATGTAGCTGGCCTCGGCATCATCGCCCTGGCCACCGGCGTTGCGGTCTTCGGCGTGCTTGCGCGCGCGAAGGCACGGAGGCCCAGGCCAACCGAGGTCGTGTTGCTCGTGCTCGCAGAGCTTACCCTCGCTGCCGTGGTCGCCATCGCCTGCGTCGTCCTGCTTGCCTGGACACCGGCGTTGACGCTGCTTGCGGTCCTCGCAGGTGCAGCGGCAGGCATCGCCGGTCGAATGCCGGCATCCGCGAAGGGCTGGCGCGCCCGTCGCTTCCATCGCCGGCGGACCACCGCGCCAGGCGGCGTCGAGAGTTCATACAGCGCCGAAGGCGCCGACCCAGACGCTGTCCTCTATCCCCTTGCGGCCCAGATCGCGGCCACCGGCAGCTTTGCCTGCGTCCGCGTCTTTACCCTGAGCGACGACCAGCGCGCCCTGGTCCTGCGTGCCGCGGCATCGGCCGAGCAGGGCTGGGTCGCGGCCCCGCCCGAACATGTGCGGCTCGTGCTGGATCGCTGCCCGCTCCTTGCCGAGGTTCTGAAGCACGGTTCGTGGCGGCAGCCTGGCCTGGGAATTGAGCGCGAGGCGTTTGGGCAAGACGTCGGCGCCGGCCTGAACGCGGACGCGATGATTGCGGCCGGCCCGCTGATCGCCACGGAGCCGGCGCGCGGTCTGGTGGTCGTGAAGGCGAACGCCACCGCTTCAGCCAGCGCCTTTGAACGCGATCTTGCGACCCTGCGTGTGGGCCTGGCCCGCCGCCGCCCCGAGATCTGCGCCGCCCTGGCAACGGATCTCGTCAGCCAGATCGGGCTGCCGTTCGGTCGCCTGCTGCGCGACCTCCCGTCGCCGCTGCTGCTGCTGAATCGCTACGCCCGTGTGATCGTGGTCAACGCCGCCGCGGAGCGGGCGCTGGGACGAGTCGCCGCCAGCCTCATCGGCCTCAGGCTCTGCGCTGGTCCGCAGGAATGCGACTGTGTGCTGCATAGGGCGCTGCGCGGCGAAGGTCCGATCGTGACCGCCCTGGACACCATCCTCGTCGACGTTGTTCTGGCCGAGTCCACGTCCACCGCCAGCGTCTGGGCGGTGGCAGCCCCGGGTCAGTCGGGCATCGTTGCCGTTAGCCTCGCGCCCGAGGGGCACGCGAAGGGCGGCACGCCGGAAGACGACCTGAGCGGGCTCGATCTTACCGCGATGATGGCCCACGACCTCCGCTCGCCCCTGACCGCGCTTCGCGTGGCGAGCCAGCTCGCGATCGAAGACGACGTCACCACCGACGAACGCCTCTATCTGATGGGCAACGTCGCGCGTCTCGTCGAGCGCACCGACAAGATTGCCGCCGATGTGCTCGACGCGTACCAGGCTTCGGCGCGTCCCGAAACCTGCCGACGTGACCGGGTAAACCTGCGCCAGGGGTGTACGGCGCTGATCGACGAGCTGGCGTTGTCGGCTGCCGACAGCTCGCGCATCCACATCTGCCTCGATCCGGCCCTGACCGTCTTCGCCGACGGCGCAAAGCTGCGGACCGTGCTGCGCAACCTGCTGACGAATGCGATTAAGCACACGTCACCAGACGACAGCATCTCCGTCTCTGCCTGCCGGTTCGACGGCGAGGTGCGCATCACCGTCCGCGACAGCGGTCCGGGGATCGCCGCCGAGGTGGCGCCGCGCGTGTTCGATCGCTTCTACCGGGGTGGAGCCGCGGACGAGCGCCCGGCCGGCCATGGCCTCGGTCTCTTCATCGTGAGGCGGCTGGTGCACACGATGGGCGGGCAGATCTGGTTGGAGCCCGGAAGCGGTCAGGGCGCCGCATTCACGTTCACGCTTCCCGAGCTCGCGCCGGTGGAACTCGTCAAGCCGGCACTCACGCCGACCGCCGTTGCCGTGGCTCGCAGCGCCTGAGCGGCCCATCCGACGGCGCCGACCCGCATCGCCATTCGACCATCCCCGGCGTCCGAGCCGCGGCGGTATGGGCTTGTTGCGGCACAGGTTCGAGTGACATACTCGGTGCGTGTGCGAGGCAAGACGGGCCGGCGAGCGAGTGTCCACCACGCCGGCTGCTCCCGCCGGCCATGAATCGCCAGACTACCTTGTCGATACTCGCCCGCGCGCCATCCGCGGTCTCGTGATCGGCCTGCTCATCAGCATCGTCTTTTGGTGCCTGGTTCTGCTCGTTCTTCTGTTTTTGGGCGTGATTTAGTCCGAACGCGACGGGGCGGCAGGCCCGCGGCCCTGCGCGCACGGAGAGCTCCGGCCGCCGCTCAGCGGCCGGTTTGATAGCCGGCGGCGTTGGCCGCGGCGACGTTCACGTAGCAGGTGACGGGCACCATCGCGGTGTAGCGGCTGCTGGTGACGTCGTATGCGCGGTTCTGCATCGTAACCTTCACGGGGAAGTCGATCGGGCAGCCGTTGTCGATCGGCGCGGCGGTCTGCGGCGGCGGGGTCGGCGCCGGCGTCGGCTCGGGCGTGGGCGAGGCGGTCGGCTGCGGGGTCGGTGACGGCGACGGACTCGGCGTTGGGCTGGGCGATGGCGTGGGGCTCGGCGACGGGCTGGCGCCGACCGCCGGCGACGCCGTGGCCGCGGGCGAGGCCGCCGCTCCTGCGTTCGGCGTGGAACGCACGATCGCCGCGACGCCGGGTACGCCCGCCGATGCTTCCGCCGTGGGCGTCGGCGGCAAGGCGGTGCCGACGGCACTGCTGCCCCGGTCGCTGCCGTTCACGCGCCGGCTCTCGTAACCACGGCTGAAGGCAAGGACGCCGGCAAACGCGAGGGCGGCGATCACCGCCGCGCCCGCGAACAGACGGCCCCGCCCGCCGCGCCGTCGCGAACGTCCGGAGGCCGGCGGCAGCACGTCCAGCGACACTGCGCCCCGCGTCTTCGTCTCTACAGCGGCCAGGCCGGCGTACTCCCGATGCTGCGGGCAGTCTGCCTCGATCAGTGCCTGCGCGGCCTGCGCCGCGCGATGCAGATCGTCCGCTGAGGCGCCCTCGGGCGCGTTGAGCGGGAAGACGCGCAGGCAAAGGGGGCAGTGCACGCCGCTTGCATCGGCGTCGTCGGGCGCACGTTCGCCCTGCGCACGCGCTTCCGCGCGTTCGAGCAGATCGTCGAGCGTGACAGCTTCTTCGGGCATGGTCGCGGTGCCGATCGCCATCGTCGCGGCGCGGTTGCCAAGGCGGCGTAAGAAGCCGAGCGCCGCCTTGCGATTCGTCTCTGGCAAGACGGCGGCGAGGCGCGGCCGATGCCCGGCGAGCCTGCCCAGCACGTCGCAACTGCGCAGCGTGTGCGTGAGAATCTCACCGGCCAGCGGCAGATCCGTCGCCGTCTTCAGGTCGAAGACGACGACCGTTAGCGGCCGGCGGTAGCGGCGCGCGCGATGGACCTCTTCACCGGCACGGGCGTTGAAGGCCGCCGGTTCCAGCATGCCTTCGGCCAGCGGCGCGTTCTGCCGCTCCAGGTGCCGGCCGGCAGCGGCCGCCGCGTGCGCCAGCACGCCTTCCAGCAGCGCCGACCGCTCGGCGCTGGCGACCATCGCGATCAGCGCCCCCTGCACGCCGCGCGAGCCGTCGATCGGCATGCACAGCGCGGCAGAGGTGCCGCAGCGCACTTCGAGCGCGGCGCAGGTGCGGGCGCCCCAGCTCTGGCCCAGCGTCGCCGCCAGTGGATACGGCGCGAGCGCTTCGGGCGGAGTAAAGCGGAAGGAAGCGAGCGGCACGCCAAGCTGATCGAGCGGCAACGGCCGGGCCGAGGCGTCGAGCAGCGCCGCCAGCCGCCACTCGTCGCTGGTGGTGTCGCGTACCAGCGCCAGCAAATAGCAGGCCGCATCCAACCGGCGCGCCGTCGCCACCGTGGCGCGCAACACGCCGGCGAAGTGTGGCTGGCGGTGTACCTCCAGCGCGTTCCAGAGCGAGACCGCGGCCAGGTGTTCGCCGGGCGACGGATCGACGGACTGTGCGTTCAACCTGCCCTCCCGGCGATACTCATCCCCCTGAGTCCCGGAATCAGTATCGGCGGGCAACAGCACGATCTTTACGTAACCGTTACGGCGCCAGGCGGCTGAGGTCGCGCGGAAACAGCGTCGCCTCGCGAATATTGGCGGCGCCGATCAGCCGGCCGACGAAGCGCTCCAGGCCGATGGCAAAGCCGCCGTGCGGCGGCATGCCGTGCTTAAACGCTTCGAGATAGCCGGCGAAGTCCGCCGGATCGAGGCCGTTCCGCGCCAGCGCCGCCAGGTAGTCGGCATACAGATGCAGGCGCTGGCCGCCGGTTACCAGCTCCAGCCCGCGGAAGAGCAGGTCGAAGCTGTTCGAGAAGGCGGGCCGCGCCGGATCCGGATGGGTGTAGAACGGCCGCTTCACCATGGGATAGCCCGCGACGAAGAGGAAATCGGAGCCGTGCTCGCGCCGCGTCCACTCGCCCAGCCAGCGCTCGTGCGCCGGCGCCAGGTCCGGCTCGCCACGCGGATCTTCACCGCTCTCGCGCGCCAGCAGCGCCTGCGCCTCGGCGAAGTGGATCGCGGGAATCGTCTCGGGCACGCTCGGCAGCTCGACGCGCAGCAGGCTGAGTTCGACGGCGCACTCTGCCGCGACGGCGGCCAGCATGCCGCGGAGCACGTCGCCGAGCACGGCCATCACGCTCGTGTGGTCGGCGATGAAGCCCAGCTCGGCGTCGAGCGAGACGTACTCGTTCAGGTGGCGCGGCGTGTCGTGGGGCTCCGCGCGGAACACCGGCCCCACCTCGAACACGCGCTCGAACACGCCCACCATGATCTGCTTGTAGAACTGCGGGCTCTGCGCCAGATATGCCGGCCGGCCGAAGTAGTCGAGGCGGAAGACGTTGGCGCCGCCCTCCGTCGCGGAGCCGACCAGCTTGGGCGTCTGGATCTCGACGAAGCGCCGCGCCCGCAGGGTTTGGCGGAAGCCCTCCATTGCCGCTGCGGCGAGGCGGAAGCGGGCACGGTGCGCCGGGTGGCGCAGGCTCAGCGGCGCGTGGTCGAGGATCGTGGGCAGCAGCGCCTTGATCGCGGGGCGGAAGAGGTCGAATGGCGGCGGTTCGGCGGCGGGCGCGATCGGCTCCACGCTCGGCTCGTGCAGCTCGACGCCGCCCGGCGCCTGCGGCATCGCCACCGCCAGCCCTTCGACCGCGAGCACCGACTCGGCGTGCAGTTCGGCCAGGCGCGCATCGAGCGCCGAGTCGTGGACGACGACCTGGGCGAGTCCGCTCGCATCGCGCAGCACGAGGAATGTCACCTCGCTCAGGCGGCGCAGGCGGTGCAGCCAGCCCTGCAGGCGCACGCGCTCGCCGGCATGGTTCGGCAGTTCGGATGCGAAGATACGTTCCACGGCGACACCTCCAGCGCGGCACGGCGCGCACAACAGCAACGCCCCCTCGTCGTGCGGACGAGGGGGCGCCCGTGGTGCCACCGCACTTCGCCGCGCCGGCCGGAACGCATTCCGGCGCGCTGCCGTGCTCAGACGGCACGACGCGGCCTTGATGCCTGCTAACGGGGGCTGGCCGGCGGGGCTTGGGGGCGAAGGGCGCCCGTTCTTCCCCGCGCTCGGGAGGGTCTTGAGCGGGCAGCGCAGGCCGCATTTGCAGCATCGGCGGCTCTCTGGGCTGCGCTGTGCTCCGCCGCTTCTCTCCGTCGTCGCGTTGGCGATGCAGGCGCGCGACGCGCCCTTGTCCCTCGATCATAGCCGCCGCCTGCCCGCGCGTGAAGCCGGCTGAGAAGGACAAGGCGTGAAGCGCCCACTTTGCCCGCTACCCTTCGCCCTCGCACCGGCGCTCAGCGGTGGGACCATATCCGGCGAAATCGTATGGTGCGTATGTAGGCATGCGGTTCATCCCGCAGGAGGATCCCTGATGCCCGACATTTCTGCCACCTTGCCGCTCGCGCTGGCGGCCGAGCAGCGCAGCGCTGCCGGTCTGCGCCAGTTCGTCGCCGCCCACCCCAACGTGCGTTTCGTTTCGCTGGTCGGCGTCGACCTGGGCGGCAACGAGACCGACGAGCGCATCCCCGTTTCCACCTTCCTGCCCGACGCCGAGACCTTGCTCGCGGGCGGCGTGCAGACCGACGGCTCCAGCGTGGTGCTGCCCGGCATCGCCACGCTGAACGACGGCAAGGTCGATCTGATCGCCGACCCCGCCGCCCGCTGGATCGTGGATTACAACGACGACTACCGCGACGAGGCCACGGGCCTGCCGGTAGGCACGGTCAAGATCCCCGCCTCTTTGGAGCATGCCGGCAAGCGGGTGGATGCCCGTGCCGTGCTGGCGCGGGCCGAGGCCTCGGCAGAGCGCCGGCTGCTGGCGCTGTTCGCGCAGCATCCCGCGGCGGCGCGGGCGCTGGGTTTCGAGCCCGGCGAGGTCGCAGACGTGCTGCTTACCAGCGCCACGGAGCTCGAGTTCTGGGTGCGCACGCCGGGCACGCGCGAGGAGGTCGAGCAGCTCGCCGTCTCGCAGGCGCTGCAGGAGCAGTACTGGAAGCCGACCCGGGGCGCCGTGCGCACGGGGCTCGAGCGGGCGCTGACCCTGCTTGAGGCCTGTGGCCTGCGGCCGGAGATGGGCCACAAGGAGGTCGGCGGCGTCGACGCGCGGCTGGCGGGCTCGCACGGCATCGCCGTGATGGAGCAGATCGAGATCGACTGGCGCTTCGCCACGGCCCTCGAAGCCGCCGACAACGAGCTGCTGGCCCGCAGCCTGATCGCCCGCGCTTTCCGCTCGGTGGGCCTGGAGGTGACGTTCCTGGCCAAGCCGATCGAGGGCGTGGCCGGCAGCGGCGAGCACACGCATATCGGCATCGCCGTGCGCCTGCGCGACGGCTCGGTCAAGAACCTGTTCACCGCCGCCGAGCCGGGGCGCGACTACCTGAGCCCGATCGGCTGGGGCGCGCTGATGGGCCTGCTGCGCCGCTGGGACGTGGTCAGCCCCTTCGTCACCTGCTCCACCGACGCTTTCAACCGGCTGAAGCCCGGCTTCGAAGCGCCGGTCTGCGCGGTCGCGGCCGTCGGCCACACGGTCGAAGAGCCGTCGCGCAACCGCAGCGTGCTCGCCGGCCTGGTGCGCGACCGCGAGAGCCCGCTGGCGACGCGCTTCGAGGTGCGGGCGCCGAACCCGCACACCAACAGCTACCTGGCGATCGCGGCGATGTACCAGGCGATGCTGGACGGCATCTCGTATGCGCTGAAGTCGGGCCGCTCCGCCGGCGAGCTGCAGGCCGAGTTCTCCAAGAAGCCGGGCGAGCCAGGCGCCTACCTGGAGACCGCGCGCGCCTACCGCAGCGAGGCGGACGTCTTCGAGCACTACGACCAGGCCGAGCGCGACCGTCTCTTCGGCAAGCCGCCGGCCACGGTCTTCGAGACGCTGCGCACGCTGGACGCCGATGCCGAGGGCCGCTCGGTGCTGCTGGCCGACGGCGTGTTCGACGAGCGCACGATCAATTCCTACGCCGAAGCGATGCGCACACGCTGGCTGCTGGAGCTGAGCGAGCGCATCCTGGCCGCCAACATGGACGCCGTGCGCGAGTGCCGTCGCATCCACGCCAACGAGCAAAGCGATCTGGTCGACGAGCTGTGGAGCGAGGTCGATGCGCTGCGGCGCCAGTTGGCGCAGGACCGCCGGCTTGAGCCCTCGCTCTTCTCGCGCGTGCGCGCCGCCATCGCCCACCCGGACCATGCGGAGGTGTCCGCGCTGCAGCAGGAGATGAACACGCAGATGGGAGAGCTGCGCCGGCGCTACGTCGCCTATACGCGCAACGTGCTCGATCCACTGCCCGATGCCGCCGCCGTGGACTCGCTGCGCCTCTTCTCCGCCGTGGCGGCCAGCGGCGCCGAGGTCTGAGACGGCAGGCAAGCATGGAGCCGCTGTTCCGCAGGATCGACAGCATCCAGATCGCCGTGCCCGACCTCGAAGCGGGGCTGGCCTTCTACCGCGACAAGCTCGGCCACCAGCTCAACTGGCGCAGCGCGACCGCGGCCGGTCTGCGCCTGCCGGAAGGTAGTGAGGAGCTGGTGTTGCAGTCCGAGCGGCCCGGCCCGGAGATCGACTGGCTGGTCGATTCCGCCGAGGCTGCGGCCGCGCGCTTCGTTGCAGCGGGCGGCAGAATCGTCGCCGGGCCGTTCGCAATCGCCATCGGCCGCTGCGTGGTGGTCGAGGATCCCTGGGGCACACAACTGGTGCTGCTCGATATGACCACCGGCCCGCTGCGCACCGACGCCGCGGGCAGGGTGATCGGCGCCGGGCCGGCCGAAGATGCGTTATGATAGCGTATGAGCATCAATGGTACGGCGCTAACCGCACGAGGGACGCCATGGCCGTCGAACAGGATCTCGATCTGATCACGGTGAAAGAGGCGGCGCAACTGCTCCGAGTCAGCCAGGTAACGATTCACCGCTGGCTGAAGCAGGGCCGGCTGCGGGCGTATCACGTCGGCCCGCGGGCGCTGCGCCTGCGTCGGGAGGATCTTGCGAACCTCGTGCTTCCGGTGACGGCAGCCACCCCGGCTGGAACCACCCGTACCGGAGCTGGCGGGGAGATACCGCGGCCTCGACGCCTGTCGGATGAGGAGGTGCGGCGCGGGCTGGCCGCGCTCGAGCGCTCCCGACAACGCATGGCGCGCATGCGTGCTGAGCGCGGCGCGCCGCTTGGCGAATCCTGGCCGATCATTCGCGCGGCCAGAGAGGATCCCGCGCGACATTGGTAGGAATCGCGCCAATCGTGGTCGATGCCAGCGTCGCCGTAAAGTGGGTGCTCGAAGAAGAGCACAGTCAGCAGGCGATCGCTCTCCTGATCGACAGCCTGCGAGAAGATTGTCCAATCACTGCGCCGCCATCGATGCTTCCCGAGGCAACCAATGCCATCTATCAGCGACTCCGTACAACCGATCCAATCATGGCGATCCCGTTGGCCGAGGCCGCCGGCGCTATCGTGGATCTTCTCGACCAACCGCTCGAAGTACTGGCGCCGTTTGGCATCTATGGGCATGCCCTCGATTTCGCCACGGCCCACCGCCTGCCGAGCGTCTACGACGCGATCTACGTCGTGCTCGCGCAGATGCTCGGCGCCGAGTTGTGGACGGCGGACCAGCGCCTGCTCACCGCACTCAACAGCGCCGCGCCGTGGGTGCGGGACATTGCCAGCTATCCTCTCGCTTGATGGTCACGCGCGACATAGCGCGTGCAGCCGGCTCAATGTATCCTGCATCTGCCACGGTATACCGTGCTATTAATGGAACGGAGCGTGTCACATGAGCCGCATCCGTTTGCGTCTTCCCGAACTCCGCGCCAGCCGGCGCCTGTCGCAGCGCCAGGTCGCCGCCGCCGCCGGGATACGGCCCGACACCGTTTCTTCGCTGGAACGCGGCGCGGTACACGGCATCCAGTTCGAGACACTGGCCCGGCTCTGCGACGCGCTCGGCTGTGAGCCCGGCGACCTGTTCGAGTTGGACCGCAACGGCAGCGCGGGTCGTAACAGCGCGGAGGCTGAGCAGATCGCTGCATTGCGGGCGCAGATCAGGCCGCTGACCGACGAAGAACGCGAGCGGGCGCTGGCGCTGTTAGAAGAGTCGCGCCAATCACTGGAGGAGCAACTGGCCGCGCGAGGCGGCGTGCCGTTCGATGAATCCTGGCCGCTCATTAATGCCGCGCGCGACGAGCGCTCGCGGCTGCTATGAATCGACCACCGGTGGTCATTGATGCCAGCGTTGCGATCAAGCTCGTAGTCATCGAGCAATCTACAAACAACGCACGCGCTTTGGTCGATGATTGCATTCGAGACGGACGCGGGATGTTCGCTCCGCCCCACATGCGCGGCGAGGCCGCCAACGGGATCTACCAGCGTCTCAGAACCGCCGACCAGGCGAAGCGGCTCGATCGTGTGGGAGTGGACAACGCGCTGAGCCAGTTGCTCCGCTACCCGATCGAGACGCTCGATCCGCCAGCCCTCTACGAGCGAGCGCTCGACTTCGCGGCGCTCCACCACCTTGGGGCGATCTACGACGCGCTCTACGTCGTGCTCGCGCAGCTATTCGGCGCCGAGCTGTGGACGGCGGACAAGCGCCTGCTCACGGCGCTCGGCGGCCGAGCGCCGTGGGTCCGGGACATCAGCAGCTATCCGCTCACGCCGTAGCGCTCAACCGCCACGACGTTCCCCTGTTGCACGCCATCGCCACCGAGCACATTCCCGCGATCCTGAATGTTCCGTACGCCGCGGGCAGGCCGAAGACGGGCGACCTCGCCCACGTCCGCGCCTACGATCTGCGCGTCAAAAGGTGTCGCCTACCGGCTGGTGTACACCATCGAAGCAGACGTCGTGGTCTTCGTCAGCAACGGCCCGCACGATACGGCATACGCCCGTGCACGACGGCGCTGGAGCCTGTTACGAACTTGGGTGCTCCAGTGCAAACGACTGATGCTGGGTCCGCACTGGGATCCCCCAGACGATCTGCGCAGCAACTTGGAGGGTTATCGAGCCGTTGGGATAGGACTCGATCAGTGACCGGCGTGCCTCCTGGTCGAAAGCCGCCGCTCGCTCCTTGCCCAGCCGCTCACGGGCGAAGCCAACACGGGAATGATACGACGCAATATAGGCATCAATCGACTGAGCAAAGGGAACCTTCTCGGTGACCCGTTCGCCGACAGCCTGGAAAAAGCCGCGCTGCTGCAATTCCTCGATCATCGGTCGCGCTGGCGCCCGATACGTATCAACGCGGTAGCGCGGGATGATATCGCCAAGCGCCGACCACACGTCCGGGGTGATCCGCTGCTCAATGAAGACGAGGTAACCGCCGCACGCAAGAGCGGCCTGGAGACGCGGGAAGACGACGGGCCACGCCATCCAGTGAAGGCTGGCGCCGGCCGTAATGAGCGCATAGGGCGGATCAAGGGGTGCATCTTCGATAGCTCCACAGAGCCACCGGAGCCGTGGATCGTGCCCTCCAGGAAGCTGCTTCCCCGTCTCAATCATGGCTGACGAGAAATCCACAGCATCGACGTGCTCGACCCGCCGGACGAGGTAGCGTGCTATTTCCCCAGATCCACAGCCGACATCGAGAACCCGATGCGGCACCACCGTGATCAGATTGGTGAGGAGATCGAATACCTCCTCGGGGTACGGCGGTCGATATCGGTAGGCTGCCACAACGTCCGGGTTGTGGAAGACCGCTGCATCTGCGGCTGCAATATTCTCACGATCCACACTCACCTTGCTCACGCTCCATCTCGCGTGACGGACCAAAAGAATCGCCGTGCGACTTACTCACTGCGCTCTGGCCGTTGGACCTATCGGCCTCACCCGTGGCGTGGGATGGGATGCATCGAGATTAAGCGAAACGCCCAGCCGCACTCATCGCTCGTTGGCCGCTTACGGCGGCTCAGTGCACCAGCTCTTTGAGGCTGCGCAGGTGGCGGTGGACGATCGTCATCGGGCCGTCTTCGGTCAACGCCAGGTGCGGCGCGGCCTTCCAGAAGAGCGGCAGGTAGGCGTCCCAGTTGTCGAGGATCTGGCGGGCGCGCTGGCTGCCGGTCAGCTCGTGGTGACGGCGGATCAGCGTCTCCATCATCTCGATGTCCGCCGCACCCGTCACCTGCGCCAGCCCCACCAGCTCCGGGTTGATCTTCTTGGGGAATTCGCGGCTCTCGTCCAGCACGTAAGCGACGCCGTTGGACATGCCCGCGCCGAAGTTGCGCCCCGTCTCGCCCAGGATCACGACCACGCCCTCGGTCATGTACTCGCAGCCATGGTCGCCCACGCCCTCGACCACGGCGAGGGCGCCGCTGTTGCGTACGGCGAAGCGCTCGCCGGCGCGGCCCGCCACGAACAGCTTGCCGCCCGTGGCGCCGTAGAGCACGGTGTTGCCGACGATCGTGTTCTCGTGGCTGGCGAAGCCGGACTCAGCCGGCGGCCGCACCACCACCTCGCCGCCGCCCATGCCCTTGGCCACGTAGTCGTTCGCCTCGCCCGTGAGCACAAGCTGCATGCCCTTGTAGGTGAAGGCGCCGAAGCTCTGGCCGGCGCTGCCGGTGAAGTGCAACTCGATGTTGCCTGCCGGCAGGCCGTCGTCGCCATGACGGTAGGCGATCTCGCCGGCCACGCGGGCGCCGACGGTGCGGTTGCGGTTGGTGATCTCGTAAGAGAGCCGGATGGGTCGCGGCGACGCGATCGCGTCGCCCAGGTCGGCGAGGATCCGGTCGTCCAGCGGCTGGTCACCCGGCTCCGTGTTGCGTTCCTGCTCGTGCCGGTGCGGGCGCCTGCCCTCCGGGTCCACCTGCTTGAGCACGCGCGCGAGGCTGACCAGGTGTACGCGCGGATCTTCGCCGGCGCGCACCTGGCGCAGCAGGTCCGTACGGCCGACGATCTCGTCTACCGAGCGGAAGCCGAGGCCGGCCAGCGTCTCGCGCACGTCCTGCGCCAGGTGCATGAAGAAGTTGACCACCATCTCCGGCGTGCCGATGAACTTGGCGCGCAGGTCCTCGCGCTGCGTGGCCACGCCCACGGGGCAGGTGTTGAGATGGCACTGCCGCGCCATCTTGCAGCCCACGGAGACGGCGGCCGCCGTGCCGAAGCCGAACTCCTCGGCGCCCAGCATCGCCGCCACGATCACGTCACGCGCCGTCTTCATGCCGCCGTCCGCGCGGACCTTCACCCGGCCGCGCAGATCGTTCATCACCAGCACCTGCTGCGTCTCGGAGAGACCCAGCTCGAAGGGGGCGCCGGCGTTCTTGATCGAGGAGAGCGGCGAGGCGCCGGTGCCGCCGTCATGGCCGGAGATGTGGATCGTGTCGGCGTAGCCCTTGGCCACGCCGGCCGCGATCGTACCCACGCCCTCTTCGGCCACCAGCTTCACGGCCACGCGGGCGCGCGGGTTCACCATCTTCAGGTCATAGATCAGTTGCTTCAGGTCTTCGATGCTGTAGATGTCGTGGTGCGGCGGCGGCGAGATCAGCGGCGTGCCCGGCAGCGTGTGGCGCAGCGCCGCGATCGTGGCCGAGACCTTGAACGCGGGCAACTGGCCGCCCTCGCCGGGCTTGCTGCCCTGCGCCATCTTGATCTCGAACTCCTCAGCCGAGGAGAGATAGACGGGCGTAACGCCGAAGCGGGCCGAGGCCACCTGCTTGATCTTGCTGTTGGCGGTATCGCCGTTGGGCAGGATGGCGCGGCGCTCGCTGTTCTCGCCGCCCTCGCCGGTGTTGCTCTTGGCGCCGAGCCGGTTCATGCCGGTCGCAATCGTGCCGTGCGCCTCGGGCGAGAGCGCGCCCAGCGACATCGCCGTGGCGACGAAGCGCTTGACGATCTGCTCGGCCGGCTCGACCTCATCGAGGGGCACCGGGTCGCCGGGCACAAACTGCAGCAGGTCGCGCAGCGTGGCCGGGTGGCGGCTGTTCACCAGCTCGGCGTAGGCCTTGTGCTCGGCGAAGTCGCCGCCCTGCACCGCCTTGTGCAGTTGCCGCCAGACATCGGGGTTGAAGCTGTGGTACTCGCCGTCGCGGCGGTAGCGGTAGTAGGCGCCGGCGTCCAGCGCGGGCGCGGAACCGTTGGCGAAGGCGACGCCGTGCCGCTGCAACGTCTCCTCGGCCAGGTGGCGGATGCCGACGCCGCCGATGCGCGACTCGAGGCCGGCGAAACAGAGGTCGAGCGTGGCCTGGTCGAGGCCGATCGCTTCGAAGATCTGGGCGGCGTGGTAGCCGCTGATCGTGGAGATGCCCATCTTGGAGATGATCTTGAGCAGGCCGGCGTCGATCGCCTTCTCGTAGTTCTCGGCGGCCTTCTCCTCGCTCGTGCCCTTGAGCGTGTCCTTGGCTGAGGCGTTTCCTTCCTCGACCAGCGCCCGCAGCGTGGCGTAGGCCAGGTACGGATTCACCGCGCTGGCGCCAAAGCCGATCAGCAGCGCGATCTGGTGTACGTCGCGCGCCTCGCCGGTTTCGGCGATGATGCTCGCCTTCATGCGCTTGCCGCCGCGGATCAGTTGATGATGCACCGCGCCCACGGCCAGCAGCATCGGGATCGGCGCCTTCGTCGCCGTGATGCCACGGTCGCTCAGCACCAGGATCGTGGCGCCGTCCTCGACCGCGATCTCAGCCTGGGCGCAAAGCCTCTGCAGCGCCGACGCCATGCCCTCGGCGCCGTCCGCGACATCGAACGTGCAGGGGATCGTGATCGCGTGGAAGGCCGGCTCGGCGATGCGACGCAGCGCGTCCATCTCCTCGTCGATCATCAGCGGGCTGGCCAGGTGCATCAGGCGCGCGTGCTGCTCCGTCTCTTCGAGCAGGCTGCGCCGCCGGCCGAGGTAGCTGTCCAGCGACATCACCAGCTCTTCGCGGATGGGGTCGATCGGCGGGTTGGTGACCTGCGCGAACTTCTGCTTGAAGTAGGAGGAGGCGAGGCGCGGGCGCGAGGCGAAGACGGCCAGCGCCGTGTCGTCGCCCATCGAGCCGACCGGCTCCTTGCCCTCGGCCGCCATCGGCTTGAGCACGAACTCCAGCTCTTCGGAGGTGTAGCCGAAGACCGCCTGCGCCCGCTGCAGATCGAGCGGGTCGGCGGGCAGATCGCTGGGCGAGCGCGTCTCCAGCCAGGAGTCGAGGTGCAGCAGTTGCCGCTTCACCCAGGTGCCGTAGGGCTGCTGCGCGGCGATCGCGTCCTTGATCTCGTCGTTGTAGAGCAGCTCGCCCTTCGCCGTGTCGACGCCGATCAGGTGGCCTGGGCCGAGCCGGCCCTTCTCCACCACGTCCGCCGGGTCGAGATCGACCATGCCCGCCTCGGAGCCCATCACGATCATGCCGTCGCGGGTGAGCTGGTAGCGCGCGGGCCGCAGGCCGTTGCGATCGAGCGTGGCGCCGACGAAGACGCCGTCGGTGAAGGCCATGCTGGCCGGGCCGTCCCAGGGTTCGCTCAGGCAGGCGTGGTACTCGTAGAACGCCCGCCGCTCTTTGGGCATGTTGGGCATGTTCTCCCACGCCTCGGGGATCAACATCATGAAGGCGTGGCGGATGTCGCGGCCGGAGAGCACGATCGTCTCCAGCACGTTGTCGAGCGCCGAGGAGTCCGAGCCGCCCGGCTGGATCAGCGGCTCGATCTCGCGCACCGCGTCGCCCCAGATCCCGGACTGCAGCTCGGCCTCACGCGCCCGCGTCCAGTTCGTGTTGCCGGCCAGCGTGTTAATCTCGCCGTTGTGCGCGAGCATGCGGAAGGGCTGCGCCAGGTACCAGTTGGGGAAGGTGTTGGTGCTGTAGCGCTGGTGGAAGACGGCCAGCGCCGTTTCGTAGCTCGGCTCGCGCAGGTCGCGGTAGAAGGTCGGCAACTGGTGCGCGACGAGCAGCCCCTTGTAGACGAGCGTACGGTTCGAGAGCGAGGGCAGATAGAAGCCCTGGATGTTCCCTTCCAGGGCGCGCCGCTCCATCTCCTTGCGCGCCAGGAAGAGCCGCCGCGTGTAGTCGAGCGGCTTGAGCGCAGCCGGCCGGCCGACCAGCACCTGCTCGATCCAGGGCCGCTCGCGCGCCGCCATCTCACCCAGCACCGAGGCGTCGACCGGCACGGTGCGCCAGAGCAAGAGGCGCAGCCCCTGGCGCTGCAAGGCCGCCTCCGCGATCGCCCGCGCCCGCTCACGCGCGGCCGGGTCGCCGTTGGGCAGGAACACCATGCCCACACCGAGGTCGCCGTCGTCTCCCAGGTGCAGCCCTTTGCGCTCCAGCAGCGGGCGGAAGAGCTTGTACGGGATCTGGGTGGTGATGCCGGCGCCGTCGCCGGTGCGGCCGTCGGCGCTGATCGCGCCGCGGTGCGTCAGGTTCGTGACGCACTCGATCGCCGTGGCGAGGATGCGATGGCTCCGCGCCCCCGAGGTGTCGGCCACGAATCCCACGCCGCAGGCATCGTGCTCGTGTTTCGGGTTGTACAACGACCCGCGCAGATCGAGCGCCTGGGCGCCGGGGCCAGCCGGCAGAGCAAAGGGGGAACGTTCAGTCATCGGCCCGCGTCTCTCATAAATGCGAATGCCGCCGATGCCGTCTCGTCTGTGCTGCGAATCGCCCTGCTGCGACGAGCGGCGCCTGCGTGGGGTCCAGCAAATGCCCGGTAGACCGCCGTGGGGATGATCCGCGTACGCCCGAGTTGACTCGTGATCGTACCACGGATCCGAAGCTCGTCAAGACGCCGGGCCCGCGGATTTTGCCGCGGGCATGTGTGAAATTATACACATTCCGCCGCGCCGCACCAGCCCTGGCCGTGATTCGGCCAGATTGCCGCGCGGCGGGCGCCCGGAACGAGCCATCGCGACCGATCCACGGCGGCCACGGACGCCAGGCAAACGGCGGCGGCATGGCCAGCTCGAGGCCACTCAAGGCCAGGGCAACCGGTGTAACGTGAGCCGGCCGAGCGCGGCGAAAGACGACTCGGCCCCGCTCGGGCGCCTCGTGCAGCGTGCCCTCTGGCCGTGCGGCGCTCAGGCGGCGGCTTTGGTCGTGGCCAGGCGCCCGCGCAGCAGGGCCATCGGGATCGTCCAGCCCCACGCGGCGCCAGTACGCAGCGCGAACGCTTCGACCGCGGCGGGCGGGGCGGTGGCGAAGACGGCTTTGATCGCGGCCACGCGCTCGGGCGCGGTGCGGCTGCGCTCCACCCAGGCATCGCCTTCCAGCGGAATCGCGCCTTCCAGCAGCGTCTCGCAGGCGAAGCCGGCCGTGCTGAACAGCCGCGTCCACTCGGAGATGCGGCAGTTGCGCACATGCGAGGGGTCGCGCAGCAGCTCGACCGCGTTGAAGAAGGTGTCGAGGAACGGCGTCTCCGGCGCGGACGTGTCCACCAGCAGAAAGCGCCCGCCCGGACGCAGCACCCGCGCCGCCTCGCGCAGCGCCTGCTGCGGATCGGCGTAGTGATGGGCGCTGTAACGGCTGGTGATGACGTCGAAGCTGGCATCGGCGAAGGGCAGGGCGAGCACGTCAGCGCGGCGGAACTCAACATTCGTCACGCCGCGCTGCACGGCCAGGCCCGCGGCCACCTCCAGCATCTCCGGCGTGACGTCCACGGCGATGACCCGCGCCACGCGCGGCGCCGCGGCCAGCGCCGTGTGCCCGGCGCCGCAGCCGAGGTCGAGCACGGTCTCGCTGGCGGTGAACTCGGCGGCCTCGATCAAGTGCGCCAGGTCCGGCCCGGAGGCGTGCACAGCGCTGACGGCGTAGGCGGCCGCGATCGCGCCGAACTGCTCGCGCACGCCGGCCACATTATGTCCCGAATCCACAGCCATCGCCTCGCCCCGTCTTTCAGCAAAGAATCCATGAGGTCAGTATCGCCCGTGCAATGCCACGCGACTACGATATGGATCGCATCGCTTGCATAGACGAAGGGCATGAGGTGGAGCTGCATCAACTGCGCTACCTGCGCGCCGTGGTACGCGCGGGCAGCGTCACCCGCGCCGCCGAGGCTGAACACGTCGCTCAGCCATCGATCAGCAAGCAGATCCGCGTACTGGAGCGCGAGCTGGGCACACCACTCTTCCACCGCGTGGGCCGGCGCGTGCTGCCCACCGACGCCGGCCTGCTGCTGGCCGAAGCGGCCGAGCGCGTGCTCGACGACCTGGCGGCGACGGCGAGCGCGATCGCCGGCCTGCGTACGAGCCCGGCGGGCAGCCTACGCGTCTGCGCCACCGAAACGGTGACCGACAACATTCTGCCGCCAGCCCTCGCCGCGCTGTGCCAGACCAGCCCGCGGGCGCGGATCAGCGTGGAGATGCTGGGCACGGACGACGCGCTGCGCCGCATCCTGGCCGACGAGGCCGATCTGGCGATCGTCGTGCTGCCGCTTGCCGACTCGCGCCTGGCGATCCGTCCCCTGTTCGACGAGGAGATCGTGCTGGCGCTGCCGCCGGATCACGCCCTCGCCGCGGGCGCGGCCGTTCCGCTGGACACGGCTCTCTCGGAGCCGGGGCTGCTGCTCTCGATGCCGGGGCACGGCCTGCGCGCCCAGCTCGAGCGGGAGGCGCAGGTGCTCGGGCTGGGGCTGGAGAGCGCGATCGAGCTGCGCAGCCAGCACGCGCTGCTGCAACTGGTGGCACGCGGTGCCGGCGTCTGCTTCGCGCCGGTCAGCAGCACGCTCGAGTTCCGCTCGCTGCTCGCCGTGCGGCCGCTGCTGCCCGCGCTGCAGCGCCGCATCGGCTGGGCGGCACGGCGCGGCCGCCACCTCTCACCGCTGGCGCTGGCCTTCATCGAGCAGGTCAAGCAGGCCGCGGGCGGCGCGCTCGGCCCTCACCCCCGGCCCCTCTCCCAATCCTGGGCGAGGGGAGACGGTTGGTTGGGCACTCCGATTGGCTAACGGTTAACCCGGCGCCGATCGAGCCGTGCTCCGCCGGATCGCCCCTTTCCCTCCAGAATTGGGGGAAAGGGGACGGGGGATTGAGGGCCGACCGGCCTCAACGTGCCGCGGCGGGCGCGCCCGCCGCGTGCAGTTCGGCGAGCATCGCCTTCGCCCGCGCCTCTTCCTCCGGCGTGCGCGCCGGCAGCGAGAGCGAGACGCGGGTGCAGATGCCGCCGAAGCGCTGCGTGATGCGCTGCACGATCTGGTCGTAGGTGCCGGCCACGACGAAATGCTCCAGCACGTCGTCCGGCACGGCGCCGGGCATCGCCTGCCATTGGCCCTTGAGCGACATCTCGTGCAGGCGCGGGCCGATGTCGCTCCAGCCGTGCGCCTCGAACACGCCGTGGTAGGAGCGCGTCGAGCCGTAGAACGAGACGCGCGTGCGCGCCGCCTCTCGAGCCTTCTCCACCTCGGCCTGCGTCTCGCCGGTGACGATGAAGCCGCCGCCGGAGACCTCAAGCGTCTTCGGATCGCGGCCGGCGCGCTCGGCGCCGATCTTGAGCTCGGGCAAGATCACGTCCTGGATGTATTTGGCGGTGCAGAAGCCGTGCATGCGCACGCCGTCACACAGCTCGCCGGCCAGCCGCGCCATGTACGGTCCCACGGCCGAGACCACGATCTTCGGCGCGCCCGACGCCAGCGGACCGGGGTTGAACTCCGGCGTCATCAGTGTGTGCGTGTAGTACTTGCCGCGGAAGTCGAGCTTCTCGCCCGTCTGCCAGGTGTGCCAGATCGCGCGCAGGGCGCCGACGTACTCGCGCATGCGCGGCTGCGCCGGGCCGACCCATGGCGTGCTGTAGCGGCGCTCGTTGTGGCCCTTCACCTGCGTGCCCAGGCCGAGGATGAAACGGCCGCTGGAGGCGCGCTGCAGGTCCCAGCTCATCAGCGCCGTGATCATCGGGCTACGCGGGAAGGCGATGGCGACGGAGGTGCCGAGCGAGACGCGCTCCGTCGTCGTGGCCGCCACGGCAAGCGGCAGGAACGGGTCGTTCTTCACTTCCGGCGTGACGACGCCGTCGTAGCCAAGCGCTTCGAGCCGCTGCGCCGCCGCGCCCGCCGCGCGCAGGTCGTTGGAGGGAATGCCGGTTTCGACGAGCATGGTAGTCCTGTCCACGGTTCGTGCGGGAAGGCAGTGCTCCCGCCGAGCGGCATGGTAGGGCGGACGCCACGGCGGGTCAATCCAGAATCGGGATCTGCGCCGGCGAGCTATGCCGGCAATCGCGGTCGCGGCCGGGGGCCTAACCCTGGTTTCGCTTGCGAAACCTGTCCCTTTTCCCGGCGCGGGAAGGGTGGGGACTGAGGACAATAGGTACCTCGCGGACAACCCTTCTCCGGTGGGGAAGGGAGACGCGGCGTACTTCAGATCGCCGCAGGGCGGCGATGTCGAAGCAAAGCGCGGTTAGGCACGCGGCAGCAGCGTGACCTGCACGGTGCGCACGGGGTTGTCGATGTTGGTGTCGACCAGCACCAGCGACTGCCAGCGTCCGAGCTGCAGCCGGCCTCCGCGCACGACGAGCGTGATCGCGGGCGGCAGAAAGGCCGGCAGCAGATGATCGCGGCCGTGACCGGCGGCGCCGTGCGCGTGCTGGTAGCGGGCATCGCGCGGCAGCAGCGCATCGAGCCGGTCAAGCAGGTCGCGCTCGCTGCCGGAGCCGGTCTCGATCAGGGCGAGGCCGGCCGTCGCGTGCGGCACAAAGATGTGCGCCAGGCCGTCGCCGCGGCCTGCCAGCGCCTGCTCAACCCGGCCGGTAATATCGACCACGACGGGCTGGTCGCCGGTGCGCACCTCGAAGCTGGCTGAGTCCATCGCCTTTCTCTCCCGGGATGGCGCTGTCGCTCGCCCATCGTAGCGCCGCGCGTGGGCGGCGCGCTTGCGGCTCAAGCGGCGGGTTGGGTAGATAAAGACGGACGCCAACCGGCGGCGTCGCCCGAGGCCCCTACCGCACATCCGGGTCAGGCCCGGCAGAGGAGGATACCTCAGATGACCACGCGCAGAGCGAGGGCGTTGCCGCAGCCGACGCCCGAAACCCAGCCCTACTGGGACGGCTGCAAGCAGCACGAGCTGCGCCTGCAGTACTGCAACGACTGCAAGGCGTTCTTCTTCTATCCCCGCGCCTTCTGCCCCGAGTGCCTCTCGGACAACTTCGAGTGGAAGACGCTCTCCGGCAAGGGCACGCTGCACACCTACCTGATCAGCCAGCGCCCGGCTCCGGGCTTCGAGGACGAGGCGCCGTACGTGATCGCGGTCGTCAAGCTGGACGAAGGCCCGCACCTGATGTCCAACATCATCAACGTCGAGCCGAAGCCGGAGAGCCTCAAGCCCGACATGCCGCTCGAAGTCGTATTCACCGAGATGAGCGAAACGATCACCCTGCCGCGCTTCCAGCCGGCGCAGAAGCAAGGAGCGTAGGCGATGGCACCCGATCTGCGCAAGCAAGTGGCGATCATCGGCGCGGCCGAGACGGATACGGTCGGCGTCATTCCCGGCGTCTCCGAGATTCAACTGCACGCCAACGCCGCGCGCAACGCGATCCGCGACGCGGGCATCGACAAGAAGCTGATCGACGGCATCGCCAGCGCCGGCCAGTCGCCGGTGGCCGTGGCCGACTACCTCGGCATCGTGCCGCAGTACGTGGACGGCACCTCGGTCGGCGGCTGCTCCTTCATGATCCACGTCTCGCACGCCGTGGCGGCGCTGACGGCGGGCTACTGCAACTTCGTGCTGATCACGCACGGCGAGAGCGGGCGCTCGCGCGTGGGCAAGGGCGGCTTCGGCGGCGGCGCCAGCTCGATTCCCGGCCAGTTCGAGGCGCCCTACGGGACATTCGGCGCGCCATCGCAGTTTCCCGTGCCGATCGTGCGCCACATGCAGAAGTACGGCACCACGGAGGAGCAGCTCGCCGCCGTCGCCGTCTCCACCCGCGCCTGGGCGGCGAAGAACACGCGGGCGATGATGCGCGACCCAATCACAATCGACGACGTGCTCAACTCGCGCCTGATCAGCTGGCCGCTGCACCTGCTCGAATGCTGCCTGGTGACCGACGGCGGCGGGGCGCTGATCCTGACCACGGCCGAGAAGGCACGCGACTTCAAGAAGCCGCCGGTCTACGTGCTGGGAACAGGCGAATCGTGCGAGGACGTGATGGTCAGCACGATGCACGACTTTACCGAGTCGCGATCGTTCAAGACCTCCGGCGACCGCGCCTTCCGCCTGGCCGGCATCGAGCGCAAGGACGTGGACCACCTGCAGCTCTACGACGCGTTCGTGCACACGCCGATGTACGCGCTTGAAGGGCTGGGCTTCGTCAAGCCGGGCGAGAGCGGGCCGTTCTTCGCGGAGATGCGCGGGGCGCCGGGCGGCGAGCTGCCGGTGAACACCAACGGCGGCGGCCTCTCCTACACGCACACCGGCATGTACGGCATGTTCGCCTTGCAGGAATCGGTGCGGCAGTTGCGCGGCGAGGCCGAGGCGCAGTTGCCAAACGTCAAGATCAGCATTGCCCACGGCCCCGGCGGCATGTTCTCCGCCGCCGGCACGGTGATCATGACCAACCAGGGGTAGCGGCGGCAATCCCAGCCCCGCTGCCCTCGCACGGCGCCCGGAACGCTTCTGCGACGCCTGCCCGCGTCGGGCCTGGAGTCGCACGTCTTCGTACAGCGCTCCGAACGCTCCAGGCGACCCTTCCCGACGCGGGAAGGGACGGGTTTCGCCAGCGAAACGAGGGTTAGGCGCCGCGCCCCGGCTGCCGGCGCGTGTTTTCACCGGCGCAAGATCGAGCCACATTCGGGTACGTAGGCGCCAGGTCTGGTATCATACCAAAGCGATTCGGCTCGGAACGTTCCGCGCCGGACGGCGGGTCGTGCGCCGCCCCTCGCGCCTGGATCAATCCATGTCCGCTACGCTGCTGCAATCGGATCCCCCGGCCGAACGGCTGCTGGGCGCGCTGAACAGCGTGATCGAAGCCGCGATCCGCCAGACGGGCGCCGAGGCCGGAGCAGTCTGCCTGATCGACGTCGAGGCCAACGAGCTGCGCTACGTCGCCGGCAGCGGCATCGATCCGTCCTCCACGCTGACGCCCGGCCTGCGCCTGCCGCTGCACGCGACGATGCTTGGCCGCACCCTGCGCATCGCCGAGCCGGCGATCGTCGACGACGTGACGCGGCTGAAATTCTACGACGGCGAGTTTCGCGCCCGCATTCCCGGCATCCGCGCCCTGCTCTGGCTGCCGCTGAAGACGCGCGACCAGGTGATCGGCGTGCTGGTGCTGGGCGATTCGCGCCCCGGCTACTTCCGCGACGAGCCGCTGGCGGGCCTGGCGGGCCTGATCAGCCAGGCGGCGCTGGCGATCGAAAACGCCAGCCTGTACGAAGCGGCCGAGCGCCGCCTGGCGCAGCTCGGCTCGATGTACAAGGTCGCGCAGGCGCTCAGCGCCTCGATCGACATGCAGCCGGTGATCGAGGCGATCGTGCGTGTCGCCACCGAGCACAGCTCATTTCCGATCGCGGCCCTGGCGCTGCTGCAGCCGCGCACGCTGCTGGTCGATTTCGTCGCCTCGGTGAACGTGCCGGAATCCTTTCGCGCGAGCCTGACCGGCTTCCCAATCAACGCGCCGCCATTGCGCGGCAGCGTGCTGCACCTGGTGATGAGCACGAAAGGCCCGGCGATCGTGCAGGATGTGGCCGCGGAGATGGCGCCGGGGCCCGGCCGGCAGGCAATGCTGGCGGCGGGGCTGCTCGCCAGCGTCTGCATCCCGCTGGTGGCGAAGGGCCGCTTTGAGGGGGCGCTGTTCGTCTATGACACGCGCCCGCGGCCCGACGCGGTGAACGAGCTGCCCCTGCTCTCGGCGCTGGCGGACCAGGCCGCCGTCGCGATCGCCAACGCGCGGCTCTACGAGGAGATGGACGAAAGCCTGCGGCAAACCCGCGCCCTGCAGCGGCTGACCTCCGCCGTCGCCGGCAGCCTCGATCTGCGCGAGACGCTCGAACACGCGCTCAACGCCGCGGCCCAACTCTTCGGCGCCGATCGCGCCGCCATCTACATGCAGGACAAGGCGGGGGGCGAGATGAGCCCGGTCGCCTCCCACGGGCTCTCCGCCGAGTATTTGCAGGCGGTGCGCAAGCGCTACGAGACGGCGCCCCAGGAGCCGCCGGAGCTGCCGTCTGACTACCGCTACATCGCGGACGCCACCACCGACCCGCGCATGGGACCGCTGCGGGAGGTTGCCACGCGTGAGGGCTTCCGCTCGATGCTGTTCGTGATGCTGCGCTACCGCGGCGAGCAGCGCGGCGTCTTCGTGCTCTACCACGATGAGGTGCGCACGTACTCGGAAACCGAGATCGGCCTGGCGCGGACGTTCGGGGAGCAGGCCGCGATCGCGATCGAGCACGCGCGCCTGTTTGAAGAGAGCCGCCGCCTGGCCGTCGTGGACGAGCGCAACCGCCTGGCGCGGGAGCTGCACGACTCGGTCACGCAGTCGCTGTTCAGCATCTCGCTGATCACGAAGGCGCTGATGGAGATGCTGGACCGCGACCCCGCCCGCGCCCGCGAGCGCGTCGAGCGGCTCTCGGAGCTGGCCGGCGGCGCCCTGGCCGAGATGCGCTCGCTGATCTTCGAGCTGCGGCCCGCGGCGCTGGAGCAGGAAGGGCTGGTCTCCGCGATCAGCAAATATGCCGCCGCGTTCGAGAGCCGCGAAGGCGTGAAGACCACGGTCACGGCCACGCAGGAGCGGCGCCTGCCGCTGGAACAGGAAGAGGCGCTCTTCCGCATCGCGCAGGAGGCGCTGAACAACGTCGCCAAGCACGCCGGCGCCGGCGCCGTCGCCATCGGCCTGCACTTCGACGAGGGCCGCGCCACGCTCTCGGTGCGCGACGACGGCGTGGGCTTCAACCCCGCGGCGCAGCCGGCGGGCCGCCGCGGCTTCGGCATGACCAGCATGCGCGAGCGGGCCACCCTCGCCGGCGCCACGCTCGACGTGCACAGCGCGCCGGGCGCCGGCACCGAGGTGCGCGTGGCGCTCCCCTGCCGCGCGGCGGCGTCAGAACGGCAGGACTGAACGAAACGGTGGCCGGCCTTGCCCATCTGCCTGTATCCTGTTTGCAAGGCGGGAGGGTTGGCGCATGGCGGACGAAGGCGCGATCCGGGTCGTGATCGTGGATGACCATGCCGTGGTGCGCGAAGGGCTGCGCACCTACCTGGAGCTGAGCGACGAGATCGAGGTGGTGGGCGAGGCGCGCAACGGCCGCGAAGCCGTCGATCGGGCGCGCCAGCTCAAGCCAGACGTGATGCTGATGGACCTGCTGATGCCGGAGATGGACGGCATCGCGGCCACGCGCGGCGTCAAAGAGGTTAGCCCCGAGACCAACGTGATCGTGCTGACCAGCTTCACCGACGACGAGCACATCATGCCCGCCCTGCGCGCCGGCGCCACGGGCTACCTGCTCAAGGACGTCTCGGCGACCGACCTCGTGCGCGCGATCGAGGGCGCGAACAAGGGCCAGGCGCAGTTGCATCCCGAAGTGGCGCGCAAGCTGATGGAGCAGGTTTCGCAGCCCGCCGCGCGCCAGGAACCGCCCGGCGCCGCACTCACGCCGCGCGAGCTCGAAGTCTTGCGCCTGATCGCCAGCGGCATGAGCAACAAGGAGATCGCCCGCGAGCTGGTGCTGAACGAGCGCACGGTGAAGGGCCACGTCAGCAACATCCTCAGCAAGCTGGGCCTCGCCGACCGCACGCAGGCCGCGCTCTACGCCGTGCGCGAGCGTATCGTGCCGATGCGCTAGCACGCCGGTGGTCCACGCCTCCCGCCGCTGGTCGCATCCGCTTGAGCCGCGCTGAGCGCGGCTTATACACTGTGCGGGTGTCCGAAGGCGGCAACGCGCATGCTGTGCCCGCCCCCGGCCCGGCCAAAGGTCGCGCCGGGCGGCGCAAAGCCGCGAACACGGCGCAGTGGAGACGAGTTCCGCGATGAAGGTTGTGTTCCTCGAATCGATTCCCAATGGGCCGCGTGTGGGCGACGTGAAGGACGTGAAGAACGGCTACGCCCGCAACTTCCTGCTGCCGCGCGGCGTGGCGCTGCCGGCGTCGAACGCCGCGATCGAGCGCGCCCAGGCCGCCATGCGCCGCGAAGAGCGCCGCCAGGTGGCGCTCGACACCGACGCCTCGAAGCTGCGGGAGCGCATCGGCGACCAGCCGTTCGTGCTGCGCGCCCGCGTGGGCGAAACCGGCCGCCTCTATGGCTCGGTCACGGCCGCCGACATCGCCGAGGCGATCGATGCCCGCGCCGGCACCGAGATCGACCGCCGCACGATCGAGCTGGGCGAGCCGATCCGCCAGGTGGGCGACTACACGATTCACATCCGCCTCACGCGCAACGTCGGCGCCGACGTGCAGGTGCACGTCCGCGGTGAGAACGACGAAGGGCCGGCCCACTACCAGCAGGCGCCGGCCGTGCCGGCTGCCGCGGCGCCGCCGGCCGAATCCCCGGCCGATGCACCCCAGCTTGACGAAACCAACGAGCTGGATGAGGAAGAAGCGTAGCTCGATCGGCCAGCGGCGCGAAAATGAGCGGGAGATCCTTGCGGGGGTCTTCCGCTCTTGTTATACCATTACAACCGGAGGGCCGGCGCGGGCGCCGCGCGGCCGGAGGCGGGCGTCGTGGTCACCGAGAAGCTGCCGCCCCATGACGTGGCCGCCGAAGAGGCGATCGTCGCCTCGATCATGGTCAGCGACGAGGCGATCTACCAGGTCGCCCCGATCGTGCGGCCGGACGACTTCTTCCGCGAGCGCAACGCCTGGATCTACGACGCCGGCCTCGCGCTCTGGCAGCGCAACGATCCGATCAACCAGATCACGCTGGCCAACGAGCTGCACAGCCAGGGCCGGCTGGAGGCGATCGGCGGCTCCGCCTATCTCGCCCGCCTCACCACCGATCTGCCCACCGCCGTCGGCGTCGAGTACTACGCCCGCATCGTCGCGCGCGACTCGATCTACCGCCGCCTGATGACCGCCGGCCAGCAGATCGCGCAGATGGCCTGGGAGGGCGGGCCGGAGCTCGACTCCGTGATGGCGCGGGCCGAAAACCTGCTGATGGCCGTGCGCTCGGCCCAGGGCGTGGCCGACTTTCAGCACATCCAGGACCTGCTCAACCAGTTCCTCGCCGATGTGCACGCCGAGGAGACGGAAACCGCCGACTCGATCGCCTACCTGCGCACCGGCTTCCCCGCGCTCGATACCTACCTTGGCGGCCTGCACCGCTCCGACCTGGTGATCGTCGCCGCACGGCCGGGCCTCGGCAAAACCAGCCTGGCCGTGACGATGGCGCGCAACGCCGCCGTGGCCCAGGACGCGAAAGTCGCGATCTTCTCGTTGGAAATGTCCAGCGACCAGCTCGCGATCCGTATGCTCTCGGCCGAATCCGGCGTGGAGGCGAGCCGCCTGCTCTTGCTGGGCCATCTGCGCGAGGACGAAGAGCGCGAAATCATGGACAGCGTCGGGCGGCTCTCCGCGCTGGGCATCTACATCGACGACACGGCGGCGCTCACCGTTGCCGAGCTGCGCTCGCGCGCCCGCCGGCTGAAGCACGAGAAGGGCCTGAACCTGATCATCGTGGACTATCTGCAGCTCATGCACTCCGGCTTCACCGGCGGCCAGGAGAACCGCGTGCAGGAGATCAGCTTCATCTCACGCTCGCTCAAGCAGCTTGCCCGCGAGCTGGACGTGCCGGTGCTCGCCTGCGCCCAGCTCTCGCGCGCCGTCGAGTCGCGGACACCGCACATCCCCATGCTCAGCGACCTGCGCGAATCCGGCAGCATCGAGCAGGACGCCGACGTCGTCATGTTCATCTACCGTGAAGACGCGTACATGCGCAAAGACGACTGGCAGGACGCGCATCCCGACCAGCCGGGCCGCTCATACCCGACGGGCATCGCCTCGATCATCATCGCCAAGCACCGCAACGGTCCCACCGGCCAGGTGGATCTGCGCTTCCACAGCCGCACGACAAAGTTCGAAGACCTGCACCTGCGTGATTAGCACGCCAGCAAGCGAACGGAAGGATCGGACGGGCGTGGCGGAGCCGGCGGGCGGCACGGTCGGGCGCGGGGGCTTTCCCGAAGGGGCGCGCGCCACGCCGGTGCCCAGTCTCTTCTTCAGCGACGTACTGCCGGCGATCGACGATGAGGCCGAGCTGCTGGTCACCCTCTACGCCTTCTACCTGCTCGGCAGAAAGCGGCCGGCGAGCCGTTTCTTTGTGGAGAGCGAGCTGCGCGCCGAGGCGCCGTTGCTGCGGGCGCTCGACCGCCTGGCGGGCGGCGCGGACGAGGCGCTGCGCCGTGGCCTGGCGGCGGCCGTGCGGCGCGGTACGCTCCTGCGCGCGGTCAGCCGCCGCGACGGCAAGAGCGTGGACCTGTTCGCCCTGCATTCGCCCGCGGGGCTGGAGCTGCTGCGCGGTGTGGCCGGTTTGGACGCGGTCGAACCCGCGGGCGGCGTGATCGAGGCGATCACGGGGCCGCTGCCGAATATCTTCGCGCTGTACGAGGCGAACATCGGCGTGATCTCGCCGCTGCTTGCCGAGCAACTGCGCGAGGCCGAGCGTGAGTTGCCCTGGCCGTGGATCGAGGCGGCGTTCCGCGAGGCGGTGGCGCTGAACCGGCGCAACTGGCGCTATATTGAACGCATCCTGGAACGTTGGCGGAGCGAAGGGCCAGACCTTGAGGCGCTTAGAAGAACTGCTGAAGGCGAGAGCCGTGGCCTTGCCGGACGATACTGGCGTCACGTTCAGCGCTGAGCCGCTGCCGGAGGCGTCGTCGGCGCTGGCGCCGGCCGCGGGCGCGGGCGATCCGGACTGCCCGCAGTGCGCCGGCATTGGCTTCGTGCGCCGCGCCGTGGCCTTCGGCCACCCCGATTTCGGCCGCGCAATCCCCTGTGTCTGCGTGCTGAGCGAGCACGACGACGAGCGCCAGGACCGGCTGCAGCGCTACAGCAACCTCGGCGCCCTCGCCCGCCAGAGCTTCGCCACGCTGCTGCCGCGCGGCCGCAGCCCTGAGCCATCGCATCAAGAACGCTTTGCCCGCGCCCTGGCCGACGCGGAGCGCTTCGCCGAGCAGCCGGAGGGCTGGATCGCCTTCGTCGGCGAGAGCGGCACGGGCAAGACACACCTGGCCGCCGCGATCACCAACCGGTTGATCGAGCAGGGCGTGCCCGTCTTCTTCAGCGTCGTGCCCGACCTGCTGGATCACCTGCGCGCCGCCTACGCGCCGGCCAGCGAGCTGCCTTACGACCGGCTGTTCGAGACGGTGCGCTCGGCGCCGGTGCTCGTCCTGGACGCGCTGGGGACGCAGTTCAGCACGCCCTGGGCGGAGGAGAAGCTCTTCCAGATCCTCAACCATCGCTACAACGCCCAGACGCCGACCGTCTTCACCTGCTCGGCGCCATTGGACGAGCTGGACGAACGGCTGCGCACCCGCCTCTCCGATCCGTCGCTCACGCGCGTGCACGTGCTGGAAGACGGGCCGGGCCAGGGACGCGGCCTGCCGGACGCGCTCTCGCTGCCGCTGGTGCGCGGCATGACCTTCGCCAGCTTCAACTACAAACCGGCGCCGCCGCAGATCAGCGAGCAGGTCTCGCGCGGCCTGCAGCGCGTGCTGCTGGCGGCGCGCAACTTCGCGGAGCATCCCGAGGGCTGGCTGGTGCTGCTGGGCGAGACAGGCAGCGGCAAGACGCACCTGGCCGCGGCGATCGCCCATGCCCTGCGCGAACAGCGCCGCCTCGCCCGCTTCGTCGTCGTGCCGGATCTGCTCGACCACCTGCGCGCCGCCATGCACGCCGAAGACGGCGTGCGCCGCGACGTGGTGGAGGAGATCCGCACGGCGCCGTTCCTGGTCCTGGACGACCTGGGCGTGCACAGCGCCACCAACTGGGCGCAGGAGAAGCTCTACCAGATCCTGAATTACCGCTACAACGCGCGCCTGGCGACGGTGATCACGATCTCGGGCTCGCTCGACGCGCTGCCGCGGGCCTGGGTCTCGCGCATGTATGACGACAAGGTCTCGATGATCATGGAGATCCAGGCGCCGGACTACCGCGGCCTGCAACGCGCGGCGCGGCAGGAACCGGCGCGACGGCGGCGGCCCTCATAACCCCCGTCCCCCTTCTCTCCCAATCCTGGGAGAGAAGGGGCGATCGTGGGGAGGAGGCGCGTGGCACGGCCTGGTTAGTGCGGCATCGTGGGGCGGCAGCCATGCACGGCCGCGGCGGAAGCTGCACACCGTCTGGATCGCTCGACGCCGGGTCGCCCTTTCCCTCCCATACGCCCGCCAAAGGCCGCAGATCTCGCGAAACCCAGTGCATGCGTGCGAAAGGGACGGGGGTTACACGCGCCGCAGCCCGTGTCAGCGTCCTGCAGAGAGCAGCGTGCCCGGCGCCGCCAGCACGGCGGGGCCGCGCGTGACGATCGTGAGCAGCGTACCGGGCCCAATCGTCGGCGCGGGTGTGCCGGGATACCAACTGCTGCTCGTCTGCTGCGCGTTCACGTACCAGACGACGACGAGCTGGCCGCCCAGCGATGCCGTGATCTGATCCAGGCTCGCCGCCTCGCCGGCGTACTTGAAGACGTTCGCGCCGGCGCCGAGCGTGGTGCTGCCCGTGACGGGCGGCAGCACCGTCGAGGCACGTGTGCCAACCGGAGTCGGCACGGACGACGTGGAGGTACGAGCCGGCGTCGGCTCCGCAGCGGTGGTGGGCGGCGGCGAACCGCCGGCCGGCGCCAGCGCCGCGGGCAGCGGTGTGCGCGCCGGGTTCGCCGCCACCACCGCCGGCTCCGGCGTACCGCTCGCGGGCGGCGCGCTCGCCGGGGTGCTGCTCGCGGGCGGCGGGCTGGGCGTGCGCACAGGCGTGCTCGACGGCGTGCTCGCGGCCGGGCTTACCGCCGTGTTCGCCGGCGTGAGCAGGATTGGCGCCAGCACCGGCGCCTCGCGCGTGGGCACGGGGGTCGGCGCCGCGGTGGCCGACCCGCTCACGACGGTCGAGGTGCCGCTCGCCGTCCCCGTAGCGGCGGGTGTGCCGGTTCCGGACGGCGTGCCCGTGCTGGCCGGCGTGCCGGTGCCCGGCGGCGGTGTGGCGGCGGACGCGGTCGGCGGCGGCGTGGTGACGACAGTAGCGGGCGTGGCGTTCTGTGTGGCGGTCACGGCAGCGGTCGCGGGCGAGCGCGTCGGGCTCGGCGGGTTGCCGGCCGATCTGGGCGTGGTCGTGGGTACCGCCTGCGCCACCGTGGCCGCCGCACCGGTCTCGTCCTTCGCGTTCTGCGCCGCGCTGTTCACCGGGTCGGAGGGTGGCACGCTCTGCTGCACCTGGCTGAGCACATCGGTCGCCTTGACGGTGACGTTGACGAACTGATCCTTTTGCGCGGCGGGCAGCGCTCCGGCGGACTGCGTGCTGGCCGTCACCTGCGCGATGTCCGCCTGGTAGTCATGGATCACCGCGATCACGTCGGAGCGCTGCGAGGCGACGTGCCCGGTAGCGTTGAGCCGCTCGATTTCGTCCAACCGCCGCGCGGCAAACTCGAGGCGCAGCAGCCGGCGCTGGCCCGGATCGGTGGTGATAGCGAGGCGGATGCGCTCCGTGGCCCGCTTGAAGCCGTAGTTCCAGTCACCGGGCGTCGAGCCGGTGTCCATTGAGCCGACCACGGGGATGGCGATCGCCGCGAACAGCGCGGCCGCGACGGCGGCCGGCGCGAAGGCGATCCAGGGGCGCCGGTGCACGACGGGTCGCGGCGTGATCGTCGCGGGCTGGCGGCGCTGCGCCGCGGCCTGCAGGAACGCGGCGCGCCCGGCGAACCGCGCCTCCTCGGACGGCGCGATGCGGCTCAACACCTGCAGGCGCGCCGCGGTGCGCAGCAGCGGCTCCAGCTCGGCCGCGAACGCGGGATAGCGGCGCAGGCAGTCGTCGACGGAGGCCGTGCCGGCGCGCACCGCGTCCAGCGACGCGGCCAACGCCTCGGCCAACCGCCGTTCCCGGCTACGCCCGCTCAGCCCGAGCATCGTTCTCCGCCAGCGCCTTGCGCAGCTTCGTCAGCGCCTTGAACGTCAACTGCTTGACGTTGTTCTCCGTCTTGTTCGCCGCCGCCGCCGTCTCCGCAATGCTCAGGTCGGCCGCGTAACGCAGCAGCAGGATCTCGCGCTCCGTCTCGGTGAGCAGCGGCAGCGCCCCGGTAACTTCCTCCAAGGCGAACTGCATGGCCATGGTCTCCGCCGGATCGCCCTCGCCGATCAGATCCAGATCGCCCACGTCCACGCCGATCGGTGTGCCGGCAGCGCCGCGGCGCCGGTAGTGGTCGCGTACCAGATTGGCCGCGATCTGCATCAGCCACGCCCGGAACGGCGCGCCGCGCTGTTCGTAGCGATCGAGCGCGTCCAACATGCGTATGAACGTTTCCTGGGCGAGATCCTCGGCATCTTCCTGGTTTCCCAGCTTGTAGCGGATGTAGCCGTACACCCGCGGGTAATGCGTGTCGTACAGCGCGCCCAACGCAACGGCATCACCGGACTGCGCCCGTGAAACCAGTTCGCGCTCGTCGTGCTGCACGGTCTGGGACGGCGTGCGGGCGTCCGGGGCGGGCTCGCTGCCGTCCGGTGCCACCCGCCTGGCGCCGGCGACGGCGCCTGGCGGAAGACCGGCGGCGCGTGGTCCGTCCATAGGTTCAAACGTCCGGCGGACGGGAAAGTTAACGCCCGCGGCTTCGCAGAGCGGCCTCTACGGCGGCCGCACGTGAGGATTCGCTTGCTGGTGCGGCAAGCGAAAGTGGCAGGACCGCCCGCGTTATGGAGAGCAAGACCGAGGCAGCACACCGGGCGCGTCCGAACAGCGGGGGCGGATAATCGACAAAACGGATCGGCACGCTTCCCACGGGCTCACGCTACTATAGCTGTACCGACGAGACAAGCCGATAACGGTGATAGCGACGTGCCACATCTCCCCGCGATGCCGCGCGCGTTTGACCGAAATTGTACAGCCGGGTAAACCGGAAGCAGTGTTACTTTCGGCGCCGCGGTCACAGTACGGATCCAAAATTCTAGGACAGGTGGCATGACGGAGCGGATGCGGGGATGGTCCGGCGTATTCAGGCCGGGCGGTGTGGCGGCGGTCGCCCTCCTTGGCGGTGTGTTGATCACGGGTGTGGCGGGGGCCACCCCGCCGCGGGCGCTGGGCGCCACGCGGCCGGCGACGCCGCCGCAGCGCTCGCTGCCGCGGCAGACGGGCGGCCTCAGCGCCGTAATCGCCGATCCCGGCGATCTGACCATCGGCAGCACGGTCAGCCTCGACGGCAGCAGCTCAACGGGCGACATCGCGAACTTCAGCTGGGACTTCGGCGACGGCACGACGCCCAGCGGCGGATCGAAGACCACCCACCTCTACCGCGGCGTCGATGACTACACGATCAAACTCACCGTGCAGGACCACCAGGGTCACACGGATACGGCATCGCGCAACGTACGGGTGATCCCCGCGATCACCGAGCTGGACGGCCGGCCCGCGCTGGGACAGATCACCCCGGCGTCCTCCTTCACCGCCCTGCTGGCGCTCAACGCCTCGGGGCCGGCCACCATCTCCGCCAAGATCGGCGGAACCTTTCTCTACAGCGACCGCTGGGATTTCCAGGGCGGCAATGCGCCCGCGCTGCTGGAGATCCCCGACGTGCGCGTGGTCAACGAAGACGACTCGGACCTCGCCTCGCTGATCGACGAGAGCGTCAGCAACATCCCGCTGGCCAACAACGTGACGCTGACGCTCGGCTATCCGGTCTCCGGCGGCGGCAGCGAGAGCGTCACGTACACGACCTCGTTGCTAAAGCCTGCCGGCTTCTCCGTGCCGATTCAGGGCGCCCCGCCCACACCGATCCCTTCGCCGACGCCGAGTCCCGCGCCGGCCTCACCCGCGCCGGACGCCGCGGGCGGTGTGGCGCCCACGCCGTCGCCCACCCACGCGCCGGCCGGACGCAGTTACGCGCAGGCGACCGCCGCGCCGCGCACGGCGACGCCCGCGGCGCCGGCCCCCGCGACGCCCCCAGCGCCGGCCCCCACGGCGCCACCACCCAACATCTGGGCCGTTACCTACCCGACGTATCTGCCGATCGTCGGCCGCCCCGCGAACGAGGACGACGTCGACGACTACTACCTCAAGGGCGACAAGGACTTCCACGCGGCCGACGATCCGATGCTGCGGCGCTGGGCGATCAAGATCGCCCGCAACGGCGGCGTCTTCCCCAACGACCCGCAGCGCGCGGCGGACAACATCTACCGGTACGTGAACGGCGTGCTCGGTATCGGCGATCCGGGCGAGTTGCAGACAGACCTGGTGCTGCTGGGCCGTATCGTCAACGGCTCGCTTGTGCCGGGCGCACGGCGCGGCGAGTACATCTGCATCGCCCACGCCTACTTCGTCTCCTCGCTCACGCGCGAGCTGGGGCTGCCGACGCGCGAGCTGACGATCGGCCTGGCACGGCCGAACTTCCAGGACAACTCGGGCACCTGGCACGTGACGTATTACCAGGAGGGTGCGAACCAGGTCTGGTATGCCGGCGCCTGGCATCACTACGACACCTGGCTGGGCACGCGCGACCGAACCTCCTACACGGATACCTACCTGCAGTACATCGCCTGGTACGCCTTCAGCACACAGCAGTCGGCCTTCACCGACGTGAACGGCAACCCCGTGGGGCTCTCGGGGCACGACTTCTCGATCGGCAAGTTCGCCGGCTCGCCGGGAGCGCCGGAGCAGTGGCGCCTTTTGGACCAGGGCACGCGCACCGGTCTCACGATCGCGGAGCCCGGCCCGGACGCCTATCAGTCCGCCGAGGCGGCGCCGCGTCCCGAGCCTGCGGTGGAGGCGGGTATCCAGAATCCACCGGCCGACGGCAGCGGGCACTAGTGCTGCGCTGAAATCTCTGCTCCGTTCGCCGGCTGAGCCCGGCGACAGGGCATTGGCGCGCTTGCCTTCTCGCGCGGCGGCCGGGCTAAGCTGGATCAGGCGGAGGCGCGCACGCTGGTATCCGGCCGGGTGGCGGAACCCGAGTCGCAGTGGTGGAGGAACCCCGGTAGATGAACGAACGGCACACTTTCACACGCGGCGGGCGCGGCGCAACCCTGGCGCTGGGGCTCGCGGGCGCGCTGTTGCTGGCGGGCTGCAGCAGCGGCAGCAAGTCGAAGACGCCCACGGCAACGCAGACGGCGAATCCGCCCGCAACCAGCGGCATCAGCCTGCCCGGAACGACGCCGGCCGCGGCCGTCAGCACGCCGCAGCCGACGCCTGAAGTCGCCCTGCGCCCGCCCTCGGCGACGCCGACGGAGACGCCGGACGATTCGCCGCTGGCACGGCTGGTGATCCCCAAGATCAGCGTCAATGCCCGCTTCGTCACGATCGGCCTGATCGCGGGCACAAACGAGATGGACTCGCCCAAGACCAAAGATGACGTCGGCTATTACGACTTCTCGCCGCTGCCCACCCACGGCGGCAATACCCTGGTCTCCGGCCACGTGGACTGGTACACGCACCAGACCGGCGTCTTCTGGGATCTGAAGAAGCTGGAGAAGGGCGACGACATCCAGCTCGTGCTGCAGGACGGGCGCACGCTGCACTACACCGTGACGGATACAGAATTGTACGACGCCGACAAGGCCCCGGTTGACGAAATTGTGGGCGACACTCCCGTCGAGTCGCTTACCATGATCACCTGCGAGGGCACGTTCGATCAGGCCTCCGCGGAGTACAACAAGCGGCGCGTGGTGCGGGCCGAGCGCGTCTATTCGTAGCTCGCGGCACGCGCGGCGCACGCACCACCCCCCGCCACGCGGCGCGCGCAGCCAGGACGGCTTCAGAATCGGCCCTGGCGCCGCCAGGGGTGCCCTCCAGGCTGCCGAACGCCGGTGTTGAAGCGCTGTCTGCGAACGTGGGACGGCCTTGCAGCGGCCGTCCGGGTGTTGGGCGTGAGCCTCCGCTTCCCGCTCGTCCTGGGCGCCATCGTCGCCTGCTTCCTGCTGGGCATCTCCACCGACGCCACGGCGCGCCCCACCGCGTCTCCGCCGTCCGAACCGCAGGTGACCCACTTGCCCGCGCCGGACACGCTGCTGGTGAAGCTGCGGGATCGCTCGCTCGATCCGGCCGAGCTGCGCGACGCCGGCGCCTTCGCCCTGGTACGTGCCCTGCCGGAGACGGGCGTGCTGGTGCTGCGTGCGCGGCGCGGCGCGGTGAGCGCGGCGCTGCGACGGCTCAACGCCGACCCGCGCGTGGCCTGGGCCGGCGCCGACCACCTGCTGCATGCCGCGCTGTCGCCCGGCGATCGCCTCTACGCGCGCCAGTGGGCCTTGCAAACGATGCAGGTGCCCTGGGCCTGGGAGCTGAGCCGCGGCGCCAGCAGCGTGATCGTCGGCGTGCTGGACTCCGGCGTGGACCTGAGTCATCCCGACCTCGCCGGGCACCTGCTGCCGATCGGCTGCAATCTGATTGCCGACCGGCGGTGCTTTCCAGACGGCAAGGGCACACCGCCGCAGGACCCGGAGGGCCACGGCACCAACGTTGCCGGCATCATCGCCGCGCAGACCGATAACCGCGAAGGGATCGCCGGCGTCGCCTGGAACGCCTCGATTCTGCCGGTGCGCATGACGCAGAACGACCAGGGGCTGGAGAGCGACTTCATCACCGGCCTGCTCTGGGCCGTAGACCACGGCGCCAATGTGCTGAACTTCAGCTTCAGCGGAGCCTGCGGTGCGCCCGAGTCGCCGCCGATGCGCGACGCGATCAGCTACGCCTGGAACCACGGCGCCGTGCTGGTGGCCTCGGCGGGCAACGGCGGCGGCTGCAACGCCGGCGTCTTCCCCGCCGCCGATACGCACGTGCTCGCGGTGGCCTCCACGGACATGAACGACCAGCCGTCTTCGTTCTCCAACTTCGGTCCCTGGGTGAAGGTCGCGGCGCCCGGCGAGCGCATCCTCACCACCTTCCCCGGCGGCGAATATTCGATCGGCAGCGGCACCTCGTTCGCCGCGCCGCAGGTCGCGGGCATCGCGGCGCTGCTGATGGCGCTGCCCGGCGCCACGAACGCCAACACCGTCAAATGGATCAGCTCGACCTGCGACGTGCCCGACGGCTGGAATCCGGCCTACGGCTGCGGCCGCGTGAACGCGTACCGTGCGCTGACGCTGGCGGTGAAGGGCAAGGACCCGCATGGCAGCCCCACCACGCCGCGGACCGTGCACCTGCAGCAGGGCTGGAACAACCTGCTGTACGAGGGCCCGACCCGGCGCATCGACACGGCGCTGGCGCCGCTCAAGGGCAAAGTCAGCAGCGTCTACCAGTGGGATCCGCTGCGGGCGACCTGGTCCGCCTATCTGCCCGCCGCGCCCGCGGCGAGCGACCTGCAGCTCCTGGTGGAGCGCGGCGCCTACTGGATCTTCCTGCAGGAGGCCGCCGACTTCACGACGACGCCCACGGGCACGGATCCGCCGCCAACGCTCACCTTGTCGCCCGGCTGGAACAATCTCGAGCTGCCGGCAGGCCCACCGGCCGCCGCGCTCAACGCGTTCTCGGCGCCACCCAGGAGCCTCTTCGGCTGGGACGCGGCCGGCGCCGTCTGGCGCGGCTTCTTCGGCGACGCGGCCGCGCCCAGCGACCTCCAGACGCTGAGCGGCGACGCGCCCTATTGGGTCTATGCCACGGCGCCGATCGTGCTGCACCTGAGCAGCTCGCCCTGACGGCCGGCGGCGGGAAGACGGGGCCGGCTGTGATACCGTGGCCGCGATTGGGGGTGGGGTGGCGGTGATGAAACTGATCTGGAGCGGTTCGTTCACGAGTTCACGACTGCAGCGCGCGGCGGCGCTCGCAGCCGCGCTGATGCTGGCGCTGTGCGGCTGCGTCTCGTCACACGCGCAGAGTCGCCGGCCCGCTGCCCGTGCGGCCTTCGCCCAGGCCAGCGCCACGCCGGCGCGCCGTGCGGCGACGGTGCAGCAGAGCGCGCAGAACGGCCTGCCGGCGGCGGCCTTCACGACGGCGGACGGGCAGCAGGTGCAGCTCTACGTCGAGATCGCCGACACGGAGCCGGCGCGCGAGCTGGGCCTGATGAACCGCCCCAGCATGCCGGACGACCAGGGCATGGCCTTTCTCTGGAGCACAGAGGTCACCGAGTCGTTCTGGATGAAGGACACGCTGATTCCCCTTTCGATCGCCTTCATCGACGCCAACGGCACGATCGTGGACATCCAGGAGATGCAGGCGGAGACGCTGGACGCGCACACGCCCGCCGCGCCCTACCAGGTGGCGATCGAGGCGAACGCAACGTGGTATGCCCGCAACGGCCTGCAAGCCGGCGATTCCGTTGATCTCTCGCAAGTCTTTGCCGCATCGAGCCTGTTCAACCCGCAGGCCAGCCCCACGCCCGACCCCGGCCAGTAGCGCGGCGTAGTAGGATGGTCTCCCGGCGTTGATCCGGCGCGACGCCGGGCGCCGGAAGCGATCGGGCCGGGCGGCGACGCATGACGCTGGCAACCGCCGTTTCGCGCGTTTGGGCGGCAGGACTGGAGCAGCTTCTGCCCGCGCGCTGCGGCGTGTGCGGCGCCTTCGGCAGCCTCCTCTGCGGGCGCTGCCGCGGCGCGTTGCCGGCGGCAGCGGAGAAGCGCTGCACGCGCTGCTGGCAGGCGTACGCCGCCGGCGAATGCCCGCGCTGTTCCGCGTACGGCTGCGAGTGCACGGCGATCCGCGCACCCTTCGTCTACCGCGGTGGCGCGCGCCGGCTGGTCACCGCGGTGAAGTACGGCGGGCAGTACGCGCTGGCGGCGCCGATGGCGGCGCTGCTGGCCGCGGCGTGGCCGGGCTGGCGCCTTGCCGCCGATCTCGTCGTGCCCGTGCCGCTGCATTCGTGGCGCCGGCGCTCGCGCGGCTTCAACCAGGCCGAAAAGCTGGCGCGGCCCATGGCGCAGGCGCTCGGGCTGACCTGCGCACCGGAGCTGCTGCTCCGCACCCGCGCCACGTCGCCGCAGGCGCGCACGATTTCCGAGGCGGAGCGGCGGGCCAACATCTACGGCGCCTTCGCCTGCGCCGACGAGACACGTATCAAAGGGCGTCGCCTCCTGCTGGTAGACGACGTCACCACCACGGGCGCCACGCTCGGCGCCTGCGCCGATGTGCTCTTCCAGGCCGGCGCCGAGGCGGTCTACGGCCTCGCCTTCGCCATCGCCGGCTGATCAGACTCGGGCCACACCCGGCCCGCAGGGAGCGGGGACGATGCAGCTTACCTTCAAAGGTCAGGGGCTGGCGGTGCCGGACCCGATCAAGGCGCATGCGCGGCGGCGCTTCACGCGGCTTGACCGCTACCTTCCGGAGAGCACGGAGCTGGTGCTGGAGCTGCGCCGCGAGGAGACGCGCGCGGCCGAGCAGCGCTACATCGTGCAGGCCACGCTCAACGACGGCCGCCGCATCGTACGCGCCGAGGAACGCGCCCGCGACCTGGAGGCCGCCATCGATGCGGCCGCCGACAAGCTGGCGCGCCAGGCGCGGCGCTACCGGCAGCGCCGCCGGCAGAAGGACCGCACCTCCTTCACCCGCTCGCTCGTGAGCGAGCCGGCCAACCCCGCCGTGGCGGAGATCGACGTTTCGGATGACGACGACGAGGCCGCGCCGATCTCGCCGGAGGACGTGGTCCGCGTCAAGCGCTTCCCGATGAAGCCGATGACCGTGGAGGAGGCGATCCAGCAGGCCGATCTGCTCGGCCACGATTTCTTCCTCTTCTTCAAAGCCGACGAGAAGACGTACGGCCTGCTCTACAAGCGCAACGACGGCGGCTACGGCCTGATCCTGCCCGAGGTATCGTGAGACTCGTTTGACACTACCCCGGGCGCGGGCTATCGTCTTTGCAGATCGATCGCGGCCCGGAGCCGGCGCGCGGCGGGAGAGCGGGCAAGCCCCGGGCGCCTTCGGGATGCGTCCCGCGAGCCACGACAGCGATGACGTGGCTCTTTTCGTTGTCCCGGCGCTCGCGCCGCAGGAGCGACCACGATGGCGCAGTTGGTCGACGCACGCCAGAGCCTTGCCGAGCAAGACCCGGAAGTCTTCGCCGCCGTGCGCAGCGAAGAGCACCGCCAGCGCTTCAAGCTGGAGATGATCGCCTCTGAAAACTACACCAGCCAGGCCGTGCTCGAAGCCGTCGGCACCGTGCTCACCAACAAGTACGCCGAGGGCTACCCCGGCGCCCGCTACTACGGCGGCTGCGAGTTCGTCGATATCGTCGAGAACCTGGCGCGCGACCGGGCGAAGCAGCTTTTCGGCGCCGAGTACGCCAACGTGCAGCCCCATGCCGGCGCCCAGGCGAACATGGCCGCCTACTTCGCCGTGCTCGAGCCGGGCGACACGGCGATGGGCCTCAACCTCGCGCAGGGCGGGCACCTTTCGCACGGCCTTCCCGTCAACTTCTCCGGCCGGCTCTACAACTTCGTGCCCTACGGTGTGGACCGCGAGAGCGAGCAGATCGACTTCGCCGCGCTGGCGCAGACGGCGCGCGAGTGCCGGCCGAAGCTGATCGTCGCCGGCGCCACGGCATACCCACGCACGCTCGACTTCGACCAGTTCCGCGCCGTGGCCGACGACGTTGGCGCCAGGCTGATGGTGGACATGGCGCACATCAGCGGCCTCGTCGCCGCCGGCGTGCATCCCAGCCCCGTGCCGATGTCGGATATCGTCACATCGACCACGCACAAGACCCTGCGCGGCCCGCGCAGCGCCTTCATCCTCTGCAAGGCCGAGCTGGGCAAGGCGATCGACCGCGCGGTCTTCCCCGGCCTGCAGGGCGGCCCGTTAATGCACGTCGTCGCCGGCAAGGCCGTCGCCTTCGGCGAGGCGATGCGGCCCGCCTTCCGCGACTACCAGCTCGCCGTGCTGCAGAACGCCCGCACCCTGGCAGCGGACCTGCAGGCCGGCGGCGTGCGCATCGTCTCCGGCGGCACAGACACGCACCTGCTGCTCTGCGACCTCACCGGCCTCGGCATGAGCGGCAAGAAGGCCGAGCGCCTGCTGGACGAGGCCGGCATCACCGTCAACAAGAACACGATCCCCTACGACCAGCGCCCGCCCACGATCGCCAGCGGCATCCGCGTCGGCACGCCGGCGCTGACCACGCGCGGTATGGGTGTGGCCGAGATGCGCCGCATCGCCGGCTGGATGCTCGAGGTGTTGCAGAGCGGCGGTGAGGCGACGGTGACGCAGCGCGTGCGCGGCGATGTCGAGGAGCTGTGCGCCCGCTTCCCCGTGCCGGGCATCGCTGCCTGAGGCCGCCGGGGGGAATGCCGCAAAGCTGTTATGCTATACTCTACGGGCGGTGCGCCGAGCGCGGGCATCGCCGGCCTGGAGGGAAACCCGGTGCATCAGTACGAGCTGGTCACGATCCTGAGTCCGCAGATCGGCGAGGAAGAGGTGCCGGCCGCGGTCGAGCGGATCAACACCTACATCGCCAACCGCGGCGGCGAGGTCACCAATGTCGACCAGTGGGGCCGGCGGCGGCTGGCCTATCCGATCAAGCGCTTCACCGAGGGCACGTACGTGGTGACGGAGCTGAAGCTGCCGGCGCCCAGCGTGGCCGAGCTGGAGGCGAACCTGCGCATCTCCGAAGAGGTGATCCGTCACCTGATCGTGCGCACGGACGAGAAATAGCCCCGCGCAGCTCGGTGGAAGTACAGGAGGTGCGGTTGCACGATGACAGGGCCCGCGGCTTGCAGGACGGCCGCACGGGCGGCCGCCGGGCGGGCAGCCCGCGGGATGTCGGGACGATGAGTACAGCAGCGAGCAACGGATAGGGAGCGAGAGGAGTTCCGGCGATGGCGGGCCTGAACAAGGTGATGATCATCGGCAACCTCGGCCGCGACCCGGAGATGCGGTTCACGGCCAACGGCAGCGCGGTCACGAACTTCACCGTCGCGGTCAGCCGCCAGTACAGCTCGGCCGACGGCGAACGCCGCGAAGAGACCGAGTGGGTGCGGGTGGTGACCTGGAACAAGCTGGCCGAGCAGTGCAACCAGTTCTTGCAAAAGGGCCGGCGCGTCTACGTCGAGGGCCGCCTGCAGACGCGGTCGTGGGACGGGCAGGACGGCCAAAAGCGCTACACGACGGAAGTCGTGGCGCAGGACGTGCAGTTCCTCGATCGCGCGGGCGCGCCCGCTGCCGCTGGCAACGGCGGCCGCGACGCGATGATGGACGGCGAGATCAACGACCCCGACGATCTGCCGTTCGAGTAGTGCGCGGTGTGCGGCGCCCGGCGCCGTCCCCGGGCGCGGCCGCGGCAGCGTTTGACACAGCACGATGGCGCCGTGAGGCGATGATGATGAGAGGTACGCTACGGTGACAACGCAACCTGAACCTTTTCCCGGCGCTGCGCCGCCTGCACCCGCGGCGGGCGGCCCGGCCGGCGCCGCCCCCGGAGGGCCGGGTGGACCCGGCGGGCCGCGCGGCGAACGACCGCGGCGCAGAACGCGCTTCATACCGCGGCGGCGGGTATGCGACTTCTGCGTCAAGAAGATCGATAAGATCGACTACAAGGACACGAACACGCTCGGCCGCTACATCTCCGAGCGGGGCAAGATCGAGCCGCGCCGCAAAATGGGCACCTGCTCCAGGCACCAGCGCACGCTGACCGTGGCGCTGAAGCGCGCCCGGCACATCGCGCTGCTGCCCTTCACCGGCGTGCACATGCGCGAGTCCGGCTTTTACCGGCCGCGCGGCTAGCCGGCGTCGCACGGAGGTCGTCCTGCCGGCGGGCAGCGGCAGCCAGTAGATCGCAGCAGGTAACCGTGGAGAACAAGCCCGCAGTCCCCCCGAAGGGCGCGCCCCCGCGCCGCAACGCGACGGCAACCCGCGCCGGCGCCACGCGTCCGGCAGCGAGAGCCGGGCGTACGCGCACGGTGGTGCGTTCGCACCAGCACAACGATCGGGGCGCCCGCCTCGCCTGGCTGGTGGGCGGCGGCATTGGGCTGCTCGTGCTGCTGTTGGTCGGCGTCGGTTACTACAACGACAACATCGGCCCGGCCCGTGACACGGCGCTGCGTGTCGGCAAGCACAACGTGAGCCTCGGCTACTTCCGCGACCGGCTGAAGGCAGCGACGTTGGACAACAACGGCCCCGGCACACAGGCCGACGCCTTCAACAAGCTCACCGCGGTCACCGACACGATCGAAGAGGAGCAGGTTTATCTGCAGCGCGCCGCCTCGCTCGGCGTCAGCGTCGACGATCAGGACATCGCCGCCGCCGCGGCCCAGCTTGTGCAGGCGCCGACGAGCAACGGCAAGCTCGACCCCAAGGACTACGCGGTCTACGAATTCGACGTGCGGGCTCAACTGCAAAAAGACGGCCTTTCGCTTGGCCAGTTCCGCGAGATCGCCCGCGCCAACGCGCTCAAGAGCAAGCTGCTCGACCATTTCAAGGCCGGCGTGCCCGCGCAAACGCTCGCCGTCAAAGGCGAGGCGATGACCTTCACCTCAGAAGAGAAGGCCCGCGCGGCGCAGCAGCGGCTCGAAAACGGCGACGCCTTTACCGATGTCGCCAGTGACCTGATCGCCAGCCCCAGCGACGGCCACGCGCGGCCCTTCGACTTCACGCCCGTGCCCTACGGCATCCTGGTTTCGCCGCTGGGCGCGCCGAACGTCGAAGATGTCGCCAGCAAGCTCTCGCCGGGAGAAGTGAGCGACGTGATCAAGATCGACTCGACCAGTTCCAGCAGCACGCCGACCTGGGTGCTGCTCACGATCACCGATCGCGATGCGAGCCACACGGTCAGCGACGTGCAGAAGCAGCAGATCGCCTCGGCGCAGCGCGACAAGTGGCTGGCCGACCAGAAGACGGCACTCGGCGTCAAATCGTTCATGGACCAGGGCAAGCAGCTCTGGGCCGTGCAGCACATGGGCCTGCCGCTCCAGGCCAGGGCCACGCCGACGCCGGCGGCGCCGCCCGGCAATCCGGGCGCGGCGCCCGGGGCGCCGGCCGTGCCGGGCAGCCAGTCCGGCCCGCAACTGCCCTCCGCTTCCGCGCCGGCCGGAGTGCCCGCGGGCGTCCCCACCGCGCCATCGCTGCCGCCGGTGCCCGGTGGCACCCCGTAACGGCGCCCGCGAAGGCGCGATCGGCATCGGCCTCATGGGCCTTGGCACCGTGGGCGGCGGCGTCGCCGAGATCCTGACGGAGCGGGCGGAGGTTTACGCCCGCCGTGTGGGCCGGCCGCTGCGGCTTCGTGCCGTGCTCGTGCGCGACGGCACGAAGCCGCGCCGCACCAGCATCGACCGCGGTCTGATCTCCACCGACCCGCGCCGCATCCTCGACGACGACGCGATTCAGATCGTGATCGAAGCGATGGGCGGCGAGCATCCGGCGCTGGAGTACATGACCGAGGCGATCGAACGGGGCAAGCACGTCGTCACCGCCAGCAAGGAGGTGATGGCGAAGCATGGGCCGCGGCTGCTGGCGCTCGCGCATGAGCACGGCGTCGAGATCCTCTACGAGGCCAGTGTCGGCGGCGGCATCCCGCTGATCGCGCCGCTCAAGCGCGACCTGCTCGCCAACGAGCTAACCAACGTGCGCGCGATCATCAACGGCACGACCAACTACATCCTCACACGCATGAGCAACGAGGGCAGCGACTTCGCGGTCGCGCTCGCCGCCGCCCAGAACCTCGGCTACGCGGAGCCGGACCCGACGGCCGACGTGGAAGGGATCGACGCCGCCTACAAGCTGGCGATCCTCGCCAGCCTCGCCTTCCGCTCGGAGGTGCACCCCGACCAGGTCTACCGCGAGGGGATCACCAGGCTCACCGCGCGCGACTTCCGCTACGCGCAGGAGCTGGGCTACGCGATCAAGCTGCTGGCGATCGGCCGGCGCAGCGACGGCGGCCTCGAGGCGCGGGTGCATCCGGCCTTCGTGCCCGCCGACGCGCCGCTGGCCAAAGTCGACGGCGTCTTCAACGCGGTGCAGCTCGAAGGCGATCTGCTCGGCGCCGTGCTCTTCCAGGGCCGCGGCGCCGGCTCGATGCCCACCACCAGCGCCGTCGTCGCCGACGTGATCGACCTGGCGCGCACGCTGGCGCAGGGCGGCGCCGAGCCGGCCCCGCATGTGCGGGATCTGCCCTGCCTGGTGCGCGGCATGGAGGCGGTGCGCACGCGCTACTACATCCGCATCCAGGTCGCCGACCAGGCGGGCGTGCTGGCGCAGATCACGCGTATTCTGGGCGAGGGCTACGGCATCAGCATCGCCTCGGTCATCCAAAAGGAGACCGACGAGGCCGCGCAGACCGCCGAGCTGGTGATCATGACGCACGAGGCCGTCGAGGCGTCCATGCAGAAGGCGCTGGGCGAGCTGCGGCAGCTCGCCGTGGTCGCGGCGATCGGCAACGTGATCCGGGTCGAGGACCACGCCCATGGTCAGCAGTGAGCGCCAGTCGGCCCAGATCGCCAGCACGCTCGCCTGGCTCGAAGACACGGCGCGCGAGTCGAAGAGCCAGATCGGACGCTGCCTGCAGCAGATCGAGCAGGCGACGACGCAGATCTGGGAGCTGACGCACCGCCTGCAACGCTCGGAGGAGGTCGCGCAGGCGCTGGCCGCCGAGCTGGGCATCATTCCCCGCCTGGACGAGAACCTGACCACGCTCGCCGACAAGATCGTGCGCGCCGAAGACCGCCAAACGGCGCTGGAAACGCGGCTGGTCGAAGTCACGCGCCAGGAGCAGGTGGACGCCGACCGCGCCCGCGGCGAATTGAACGAGCAGTTCAAACGCATCGAGGCCTGGGAGCGGCTGACGCAGGGTTGGTCCGGCCGGCTCGACGTGCTGGAAGAGGCCAGCCGCCGCGCCAAGGAGAGCGCCTCGATCGTGCAGCAGCGCGTCGACGACTTCGAGCGCTACGTCGAGGCCGTCGATCAGCGCGCCGCACGCACGGCCGACACGCTCAAGCACGTGAGCGGCGAGTTCACCATGCTGCACACCGAGATCGAGGCGCTGCAGAAGATCGACACGGCCCAGGGCGAGCGGCTGCAGGTCTACGCCGAGATGATCAAGCGCGTGGAGGAAGAGATCGCCGCCGTGGCGCAGCAGCAAGACGTGCGCCGCGAGTTTGCGGAAAAGTTCGAGCTGCACCGCACCAACCTGCGCCGCATCGAGGAGCGGATCAACGCCGTCGAAGCCGCGGACGACAGTATGCGCGGGCAGATCGACGAACACACCCGCGCGGTCGCGCTGATCGACGCGCGCGACCGCGCCTTTCGCGACCGCGTGGGCGAGCTGAACGAAGAACTGGCCGCCTACCGCCTGCATCTCGCGCAGTACTTTGCCCAGGTGCAGGCGCTGGCGGAAAAGCAACGCAAGCAGCGCATCGAGGCGCTGGAACGCGAGATCAGGGAGTTGAAGGTCAATGCCTACCGACGTGCGGATGACTGAGCAGCAGCAGGGCGTGCTCGCCCGCTACGCCGACCGTCTGCCCCTGACCCCCGCGACGCCGCGCTTCACCCTCGGCGAAGGCAGTACACCGCTGGTGCGATCGCGCCGCCTGGTCGAGCGCGTCGGCTGCGAGCGGCTCTACTTCAAGCTGGAAGGCTGCAACCCCAGCGGCTCGTTCAAGGACCGCGGCATGGTGGTGGCCGTGGCCAAGGCGGCCGAGGCCGGCGCGAGCGCGATTATGTGCGCCTCCACGGGCAACACCAGCGCCTCGGCCGCGGCGTACGCCGCCTACCTCGGGCTCACCTGTTATGTCGCCATTCCCGCCGGCAAGATCGCGATGGGCAAGCTCGCCCAGGCCGTCGCCTACGGCTCGACCATCCTCGCGATCGAGGGCAACTTCGACGACGCGCTGCGACTGGTACGCGAGCTGACGGCGAAGCACGGCATAGCGCTGGTCAATTCGGTCAACCCGCACCGGCTCGAAGGTCAGAAGACGGCGGCGTTCGAAATCGTCGATACGCTGGGCGACGCTCCGGATGCGCTGTGCATCCCCGTGGGCAACGCCGGCAATATCTCGGCCTACTGGCAGGGATTTTGCGAGTACGCCGAGGCCGGCCTCGCCTCGAAGCACCCGCGCCTGCTCGGCTTCCAGGCGGCCGGCGCCGCACCGCTCGTCTCCGGCACGCCGGTAGACGTGCCGAAGACCGTCGCCAGCGCGATCGAGATCGGCCGTCCCGCCTCCTGGCCGCTCGCCGTGCGGGCGCGCGACGAGTCGGCCGGCAGCATTACCGCGGTGACGGACGACGAAATCCTCGCGGCGCAGCGGCTGCTGGCTTCGGAGGAGGGCGTCTTCGGCGAGCCGGCCAGCGCCGCGCCGGTGGCCGGCCTGCTGCGGCTCGTGCGTGAGGGACAACGCTTCGCCGGGCAAACGCTGGTCTGCGTGATCACCGGCAACGGCCTCAAAGACCTCGACGCCGCGCTGCGCATCGCCCCGCTGCGCCACGATGTGCCCGCCGACGCCGCGGCGATCGAGCGAGCGCTGGGGCTGGGCTGAGGCGGCCGCCGGTCTGGCAACTCTGCCGCAATCTGCCGATCTCTGTGTATGCGCGGTCACGGGAACCGCGCATCTTTCGTCAGTCGCTCACGTCCGGTGAGCGATGCTGGAACGGCTGTGCTAGGATCGGGAAGGCTCTACGGCTCCTGACAGACGGCCCGGCCCGGGAGGAACAGACGGAAACATGGCATCCCAGTTCAGCACGAACGGCAAGACGGCAGACAGCAGTACCCACCCGGGCGGCATCGACCAGGAGCGTGTGCAGGCGGCGGTACGGGAGATCATTGAGGCGGTGGGCGAGGATCCGCGGCGCGAGGGGCTGATCGACACGCCGCGGCGCATCGCCGACATGTACGGCGAGATCTTCGCCGGCCTCTGGCAGGATCCGCGCGATCTGCTTGCCGTGACCTTCGACGAGGGCCACGACGAGATGGTGATCCTCAAGGACATCCCCTTCTACTCGCTCTGCGAGCACCACTTCCTGCCCTTTCACGGTGTGGCGCACGTCGGCTACATCCCCGAAGGGCGCGTGGTCGGCATCAGCAAGATCGCCCGCGTGGTCGAAGCGTTCGCCAAGCGGCCGCAGTTGCAGGAGCGGCTCACCGCGCAGATCGCCGACTGCATCCTCGACGCGCTGCAGCCCGACGGCGTGGCCGTCGTGGTCGAGGCGGAGCACCTGTGCATGACCATGCGCGGCGTGAAGAAGCCCGGCAGCCGCATGGTCACCTCGGCGGTGCGCGGCCACTTCAAGGAGCGCAGCGTCAGCCGCTCCGAGTTTCTCACTCTGCTGCGGAGCAAGGCGTGAGCGCCACGACCGAACCGCTCCCCTGTACCCCGCCGGCCGGCGGCACTGAGGGCCGCCGGCGCCGGCTGGCCGTGCTTTGCTACCACACCTCGCCCGCCGCGCGGCCCGGCGGTCAGGACGCCGGCGGCATGAATGTGTATGTGCGCGAAGCGGCGCGGGCGCTGGCGGAACGCGGCTGCGCCGTCGACATCTTTACGCGCGCCACGAGCATGAAGGCGGCGACCGAGACGCTGGCGCCGGGCGTGCGCCTCGTCCACGTCGAGGCCGGGCCGCGCCGGCGCGTGGAGAAGGCGCGGCTGGGCGAGTTCCTGCCGGAGTTCGTGCGTGGCGTGGCCGAGTTCCGCCTGCAAACCGGGCTGCGCTACGAGCTGCTGCACAGCCACTACTGGCTCTCGGGCCTGGCCGGCCTCCAGCTGCAGCGGCGCTGGGACGTGCCCCACGTCACCATGTTCCACACGCTGGGCGAGGTGAAGAACCGGGCGCGCGTGGGCGAGCACGAGAGCGTCGAGCGCATCGCCGGCGAGCACGCGATCGTGCGAAGCGCCGATCGCATCGTCTGCGCCACCGCACACGAGCGCAGCCTGCTGCGCGACCTCTACCACGCGCAGGCCGACGCGCTGGAGACGATTCCCTGCGGCGTCGATGTCTCGCTCTTCTACCCGCGAACCGCCGCCGAGCAGGCCTCTGCCCGCGCTCAACTCGGCCTGGACAGCAGCGAGCGCGTGCTGCTCTACGCGGGGCGGGTCGAGCCGCTGAAGGGGCTGGACGTGGCGATCGACGCGCTGGCGACGCTGGAGCAACCGCGTCCGCTGCTGCTGATCGTCGGCGGCGACGGCCACGCGGCGGGCGAGATCCGGCGGCTGCGGGCGCGCGGCGAGGCGGCGGGCGTGGCGGATCGTCTGCGCTTCGCCGGCTCCGTGCCGCAGGCGGAACTGCCGGCGATCTACTCGCTGGCGGACGTCTGCGTCGTGCCCTCGTTCTACGAAAGCTTCGGCATGGCGGCGCTGGAGGCGCAGGCCTGCGGCACGCCGGTCGTCGCCTCGCGCGTGGGCGGGCTGCCCTCCGCGGTGCGCGACGGCGTCACCGGTTTTCTCGTACCCTGGCGCTGCCCGCAGCCCTTCGCCGAACAGATCGACCTGCTCCTGCGCAACGAGGCGCTGCGCCGGCGCTTCGGCGAATCGGCGCACGAGTGGGCGCTGGGCTTCCGCTGGCATGCGATCGCCGAACGGCTGGATACGCTCTACGACGAGGTGCTGGCCGAGCGTGCCCTCGCCCGCGCCTGCCACCCCGACGAGGCGGACGGCCACAAAGCCGGCCATGTGCGCTGCGACGTAGCGTAGTCGGCCCTCGGCCCCTCCCCTCTCCCAATCCTGGGCGAGGGGGATCGTTGTGAGAACGTTCCGAAAGGGCGCCGGGTTAACCGCAGGCTGGTCGGAACGCCCGCCGCCGGATCGTCACCTTCTCCCAGGATTGAGAGAAGGTGAGAAGAGAGGATGAGGGCCGAACGGCATGACGACAGACGCCACGGAACAAGCGCAGCCCGCCGAGCCGCCGCGACCGAAGCGAGCGCTGGGCATCTTTGCCCACCCCGACGACGCCGAGTTTCTCTGCGGCGGCACGGTGGCGAAGCTCTGCGCCGCCGGCTGGGAGGTGCGCTACATCGTCGCCACCAGCGGCGACAAGGGCACCAAAGATCCGGCGCTGACGCCCGCCATGCTCGCCAACATGCGCGAGGCCGAGCAGAGTGCGGCCGGCGCGGCGCTGGGCGTCAAAGAGTGCCTCTACCTGCGCCACCCGGACGGCTTCCTGGAGGACGGTCCGGCGCTGCGCGGGCAGATTGTGCGCCTGCTGCGCCGCTACCGGCCAGACACGGTGATCACCTGGGACGGCTTCCGCCGCGGCTTCAACCACCGCGACCATCGCAACATCGGCATCGCCACCTACGACGCGCTCTTTCCCGCCGTGCGCGACCCGCTCTACTACCCGGATGACATCGCCGACGGTATGCCGCACCACCGCGTGGGCGAGATCCTGCTTGCCGGCAGCGACCAGCCCGACTATTTCGTGGACGTCGCCGACTTCATCGAGACGAAGGCGCGGGCGATCTACTGCCACTGGAGCCAGATCGAGCAGAAACCGTGGGAGGAGTTCTACAAGGAGTACCGTGAGCGCGGCGAGAAGGGCGGCCGCGAGGGCGGCGTGCCTTTCACGGAAGCGTTCCGCCGCGTTACGATGCGAACGTAATCGCGCGAACGGCGGCCGCGCAGCCACCCCGCGCGGCGCGCAACACTCCACCGGGCGAGTCAGGGGCTGCCGTCCGCTGCCGGGCAGGCGGCGGCGCGGGGAGGACGCGGCATGTCTGGTCTCGCGGGGTTTTCCGAATCGCTGTACTGGTGCGGCATCGTCTTCGCCGCGCTGGCGTCGATTCTGTACATCGCGGCGGCCTGGGGCTGGCGCGTGGTCGCGCAGCAGGCGGCGACCAGCGCCGGCGAGGTGACGCTGAGCGAGCGGCAGCCGCTGCCGCCGATCGTGGGCCGGCTCGCCACCGCCTGCATGGTGAGCACCGTCGCCTTCCTGCTCACGGCGATGACTACGCGCTCGATCGCCACCGGCCACCCGCCCTACTCCGACATGTTCGAGTACCTTTCGGCCTTCGGCACGACGACGGCGGTCTTCTACCTGATCTTCGAGCGGCGCTATCACCAGCGCACACTCGGCGCCTTCGCCATGCCGCTCTCGCTGCTCTTCCTGCTGCTGGCGCAGTGGGTGTTCTCGCCGAAGGTCGAGCCGCTCGTGCCGGCGCTGCAAAACAACCGCCTGCTGGCGATCCACGTCGCCTGTATGGTGATCAGCTACGGCGCCCTGACCGTGGCCTTCGCGGCGACGGCGCTCTACCTGGTGCAGGGCGACGCGAACCGCTTCCCGCGGCTGCCGAAGGCGCGGGTAATGGAGTCGCTCTCGTACAAGGCGGTGCTGGTCGGCTTCCCGCTTTTGGGGCTGGGCATCGCGCTGGGCGCTTACTGGGGCAACATCGCCTGGGGCCGCTACTGGGGCTGGGATCCGAAGGAGACGACGGCGCTGATCACCTGGCTGATCTTCGCCGGCTTCCTGCACGCCCGCAGCCTGGCCGGCTGGCGCGGCAAGCGCGCCGCCTTCATCGTCGTCGCCGGCTGGGCGATGATCACCTTCAACATCTTCGTGGTGAACTTCGTCATCTCCGGCCTGCACTCCTACGCCGGCGCGTGAAGCGCGGCCCTCACTACGCTCATCCCCTTCTCTCCCGTACACGGACGGCAGAGGCTTTGCTACCCCAGACGAGCCTACGGGAGAGCAGCGGCGACGGGGGAGCCTGAAGCATGGACGATCGGTCCTCCGGTGCGCGGAGGAAGGAGCATTCACGTCCTTCCGACGCCCGCCGCTCTATTCCCTATTCCCTATTCCCTCCGTTGTGCCGGCTGCAAGCCGTCTGTTAGCATGGTGCCGTACAAAAGAGCGTGAAAGACGCGCCCGACTGCGAGAGCGGGCACCAGAGAGAAGAAAGGCGCATGCTAACCAAGGAAAAACGCGAGGAGATCATCTCCTCATACCGCGTGCACGACACGGACACCGGCTCGCCCGAAGTCCAGGTCGCCCTGCTGACGGCGCGCATCACCGAGCTGACCGACCACCTGCGCACGCACAAGAAGGACCACCACTCGCGCCGCGGCCTGCTCAAGCTCGTCGGTCAACGCCGCCGCACGCTCGCGTATCTCAATAAGAGCGACGTCGAGCGCTACCGCGCCGTCATCGGCCGGCTGGGCCTCCGCAAATAGGCGCGGGGGCCTTTCGCTTGCGCCGGCCGGCCCCCATCCCCCAGGTCATCTCTTCGCCCCCAATCCTGGGGGAAGGGGAGAGCGATGCGCGGGGCAGCGGGGCTGAATGGCCCGCATCCAGCGCAGCGCACTGGCGCGCTTGAGCGCGGCTTTCGCCGGCCGCGACCGCTGCAGCGCCCGCGACCAGACCTGAACGGCCCAACGGGCCAATGCTCCCGCGAAGACGCGGTTGAGCGAACATAGAAAAGACAAGGACCAATGGCAGACTACGTCGAAACCCAGATTAATGGCCGCCCGCTGCTGATCGAGACGGGGACGCTGGCCCAGCAGGCCGGCGGCGCCGTCAGCGTGCGCTACGGCGACACCGTGGTGCTCGTTACCGCCACGGCGACCGCCGAACCCCGCCCGCTCGACTTCTTCCCCCTCACCGTGGACTACGAAGAGCGGCTCTATGCCGCCGGCAAGATCCCCGGCAGCTTCTTCCGCCGCGAGGGCCGACCCGGCACCGAGGCGATTCTCGCCGCCCGCCTCACCGACCGGCCGATCCGCCCGCTCTTCCCCAAGGGCTTCCGCAACGACGTGCAGGTGATCATCACCGTGCTCTCGGCCGACCAGGAGAACGACCCTGATGTGCTGGGCACGATCGGCGCCTCGGCCGCGCTGATGATCTCCAACATCCCCTTCGATGGACCGGTCAGCAGCGTGCGCGTCGGCCGCGTGGACGGCCAGTTCATCGCCCTGCCGACCTATGCCGAGCTGCAGAAGAGCGATCTCGACCTCGTGGTGGCCGGCACGCGCGACGCGATCATGATGGTCGAGTGCGGCTCGCAAGAGGTCTCCGAAGACGACATGGTGGCGGCGATCCGCTTCGGCGACGCGGTTAACAAGCAGATCATCGCCGTGCAGGAAGAGCTGATCGCCCGCAACGGCAAGCCGAAGATGGAGGTCGCGGTCAAGAAGATCGACCCGGAGGTCGACCAGGCCGTGCGCGCGTACCTGGCCGACAAGATCGGTCCGGCGCTCGGCGGCAGCTCCAAGGAGGCGCAGCGCGAGGCGGAGCACAGCGTCAAGGCCGATGTGCTCGCCCACTTCGCCGAGCAGTACGACAAGGACGCGGTGGACGCCGTGTTCGAGTCGATGCTCAAGGACGGCGTGCGCAACGCGATCATCGACGGGGCACGCCGCCCCGACGGCCGCGCCCTCACCGAGATCCGCCCGCTCAGCTGCGCCGTCGGCATTCTGCCGCGCACGCACGGCACGGGCCTCTTCCAGCGCGGCGAAACACAAATCCTGACGATCGCCACCCTGGGCGGCGTGGGCGAGGCGCAGAAGATCGACAGCCTCAACCCGGAAGACAGCAAGCGCTACATCCATCACTACAACTTCCCGCCCTTCTCCGTGGGCGAGGTGCGGCGCATCGGCTCGCCCGGCCGCCGCGAGATCGGCCACGGCGCCCTGGCCGAGCGGGCGCTGTTGCCGGTGATTCCCCCGGTGGAAGATTTCCCCTACACGTTGCGGCTCGTCTCGGAGACACTCGGCTCAAACGGCAGCAGCTCGATGGGCAGCGTCTGCGGCAGCACGCTGGCGTTGATGGACGCGGGTGTGCCCCTGAAGAAGCCTGTGGCCGGCGTGGCGATGGGCCTGGTGATGCGCGACGACGGCAAGTACACCGTGCTGACCGACATCGCCGGCATCGAAGACCACCTGGGCGACATGGACTTCAAGGTCGCCGGCACCAAAGACGGCATCACCGCGCTGCAGATGGATATCAAGGTCAAGGGCATTACGCCGGAGATCATGGAGAAGGCGCTGGCACAGGCCAAAGACGGCCGCATGGTCATCATGAACGCGATGCTGGAGACGATTCCCGAGCCGCGTGCAGAGATGTCGCCCTACGCGCCGCGTATGTACACGATCCACATCAACCCGGAGAAGATCGGCGCGGTGATCGGCCCCGGCGGCAAGACGATCCGCTCGATCATCGATGCGACCAAGGCCACGATCGACATCGAGGACGACGGCACGGTCTTCATCGGCTCGGCCAACGAAGAGGGCGCCCGCAAGGCGATCCAGATGGTCGAGGGGCTGACCAAAGAGGTCGAGGTCGGCCAGGTCTACACGGGCAAGGTCACGCGCATCATGCCGTTCGGCGCCTTCGTGGAGATCCTGCCGAACAAAGACGGCCTGGTGCATATCTCCGAGCTGGCCGACCACCGCGTGGAGCGCGTGGAAGACGCGGTCAACATCGGCGACGAAGTGACGGTCGTGGTCAGCGAGATCGACCACATGGGCCGCATCAACCTCTCGCGTCGCGCCCTGCTCGAAGGCGGCGACCGCAACGGCGCCGGCGAGGGTATGGCCGAAGACATGGAGGGCCGGCGCGGCGGCTCGTTGATGGGCGGCCGCGGCCCACGGCCGGGCGGTGGCCGACCCGGCGGCTTCGGTGGGCGCGGCCCCGGCGGACCCGGCGGCGGCCCGCCGCGGCGCGGCCCGGGCGGTCCCGGCGGCGGTAGCGGCGGCGGCCCGCGCCGGCGCTAACCCGTCCCTTGGATGGAAGCTATTCCGGCGGGTCGGCGTTGTGCTGGCCCGCCGGTCCGCATCTGCGGCTCGCACCGCATGCGACAATGGGTGGGAACGTACCTCAGGCGGTGAAGCGATGACGACGAGCACACCGGTGGATATCGGCACCCTGATTCACTCCGACCCCGAGCTGCATTCGGGCCGCCCTTGCCTCGCCGGCACCGGCATGACCGTGCACGCTGTCGCCGCGCGCTACAAGCGGGGCATGAGCGCGGAAGAGATCCAGGACTCGATCCCGGATCTCGACCTCACCCTCTTCTACGCCGCGATCACCTACTACCTGGCGAACCGCGCTCGCATCGACGCCGAGCTGGCCGCCGACCAGGCGCTGGGGGAGGAACTCGCGGCGCGCTACCCTAACGGCTGGGGCCGCGAGGATATATAGCCGCGTGTTCCCACTATATGTGGATGAAGACAGCATGGACCGCGGGCTGGTCGCGGCATTGCGCCGACAGGATGTGGACGTTGTCACGGTACAGGAGGCGAACACGCGCGGACGCACCGATGCAAGCCAGCTGGCCTTCGCGACGGCTGCCGGCCGCGCCCTGTATTCAGCGAACGTGCCCGACTTTGCTCGCCTGCACCACCAACTCCTGGCGCGGGGAGAGCACCATGGCGGGATTATCTTGCTCACCGATCAGAGCTGGTCCGTTGGCGAACAACTGCGCGGGCTCATGGCCATCCTGACCGCGAGGAGTGCGGAAGAGGTGGCCGACAAGCTGGAGTTCCTGAGCAACTGGCGGTGAAGCGATGACGACGAGCACACCAGTGGATATCGGCACCCTGATTCACTCCGACCCCGAGCTGCATTCGGGCTGCGCTTGCCTCGCCGGCACCGGCATGACCGTGCACGCCGTAGCAGACCTATACAACCAGGGGATGAGTGCAGAGCAGATTCAGACGGAGTTTCCCGATCTCGATCTCACGCTGTTCTACGCGGCCATCACGTACTACCTCGCTAACCGCGCCCGCATCGACGCAGACTTTGCGGCCGACGAGGCGCTCTACGACGAACTCGCCGCCCGCCATCCGCATGGCTGGGGCCACGAGAACGTGTAGTGGCGCGTGTTTTCGCTCTACTTCGACGAAGACAGCATGCAGGGCGCGCTGGTCGCGGCGCTACGAGCGCGCGGCGCCGATGTGCTCACCGTCGCCGAGGCGGGAACACGGCACTGGAAGGATGCCGAGCAGCTTCACTTTGCGACGGAACGCAGTCGAGTCATCTGGCAGTGAAACGATGATGACGAGCACGCCGGTCACTAACTGATGGGGCTGGGCGAGACAACGCGCTCAACGGCTTGATGCGCCTGCAGCGTCTGCGGCCGATCGCCAACGTGCACACGGCCGCCGGTCACAATGTGCGCCCGCAGGCCGCCGCGGGTGGCCAGCTCGCGCATGGCGCCGGAGCGCGTGAACCGTTCGATGTAGCGGCAGGGATCGCAGCGGCGCACGCCAAGCAGCGTGGCCTCCCCGATCTGGAACGTCACACCGATCAGCGCGTCCAGGTCCACGCCGCGGGTGACGATATTGCGGCGCAGGCTGGCCGGGTCCAGGCCGAGAGCCGTAGCCGTCTCGGCCATCAGCAGCGTCAGCTCCTGGTCGGGCCAGCGCGGATCGCTCCAGTAGCCCGTGCCCAGCGCGTAGCGGTCGCCGGCGACGCCGACGCCGGTGATCAGCTCGATCTGCCGGTGGCGCTGCATCGGCGCGCCGGCACTTCCGGCGGTGTAGAGCGCGGCGACGTGGCCGACGACGGCTTGCGCTGCTGTCATGCGTTCAGTGTAGCCGGATGACTTCGGCGGTGCGGCAGTCACTTCAGCCGCCGCACGCCTTGCAGCACGAACAGGGCGCCGATGGCAATGGCGAACCAGCCGCGCGCCCCGCCGGCGCCGGCCAGCGCCAGGTCGCCGTAGACGAGCCAGAGCAGGCCCGTGGCCGCCTGCGCCGTGCCGAGCGCACGCCGGGTCAGCGGGCGGACCGCCCCGCTGCGCACACGGCGCAGATCCACAAGCAGCGTGGCGCAGGCCACCGCCAGCGAGGCGAGCACGGTGAGCGCGAGCAGTGCAGTCAACGTGCGTCACTGGTTCCAGGCATAGACGCCGGCCGCCACGTCGGTGAGCTGCCAGCGGGCGTCCTGCTGGCCGAGTTGGATCACCCACAGCGCCCCGGTGGCGCCGCTGGCCAGCGCGTATTCGCCGTGCACGGTCGCCGGCGCCAGCAGCGGCCGCAGATCCAGCAGACGGTCGCCCGCCGCCTCCGTGATCGCCGCGCGCGAGCCGTCCGAGGTGATGCGGCGGATGATGCGGTCCGGCAGCTCGATATCGGCGAGGCCGCGCGGCACCTCCTCCTCGATGCGCAGCGTGCGGCTGTCCGGCTCGTAGACGGCGCCGATGATGTTCCGATCGATGCGCAACGGCCAGGCAAGCGGGTAATACGTGGCGCTGTGCGGCTCAAGCACATTCATCGGCAGGCCGACGGAGAGCTGTGACTCGTCGTCGCGCCCTTGCAGGCGGCTGGTGAAGGCGAGCTGCTTGCTGTCCGGCGACCAGGCGACACTGCCCGCCTTCGCGCCGCGCGGGCAGCGCAGTTGCCCCGCCTTCACCGCGTAGGCCGGGTCGGCCTGCAGCGAGAGCAAACAGAGGTCGAAGGAAACCGAGTCGCAGGCGGCGCCAAGCAACAGGGCGATGTAGCGGCCGTCCGGCGAGGGCGCGATACCGGCGACGAAGCCCTGCACCGTGCCGCTGTAGAGATCCGTTGCCTGGTTGTTGGAGCGGTCTACCAGTTGCAGCGCGTACCTGTTGAAGTCGCGCTCGCAGGCGTTGCCCGGCAGGTCATAGTCGGCCACAAGCAGGTGGAAAGAATCGGACGACCACGAGGCGGCGCCCGGGTAGCCGCCGCTCGCGCTCCCCGGCGCCGAGACGGTGTGCAGGCCGTTCTTCGCGTCGTAGACCTGGAGCAGGCGGCCGGAGTCCGTGTCCGCGCTGAGCAGCAGCTCTCTGCCATCGTGCGACCAGGCGAGGCCGGAATAGTAGACGCCGGCGTTCTGGTCGCCGCCGGCGCCGGTGATCTGCCGCGCGCCGGAGCCGTCGCCCGCAATCGTCCAGACGTTGCCGTCGGGCGCCGTGTAGGCGACGGTGCCCAGGTCGTGCGGCCGGGCGGCGAAGTCGACGAACGTCTCGGCGGGGTTTTGCAGCGGTGTCAGTCCTTCGGGATAGGTGTAGCCGCGTCCGGCGAGATGCACCACCTCCTGCCCCTGCACCGTCTGCACGCTGTCGACGAAGACCAGCAGCCGGTAGGGAAGGCAGTCGATCGCCTGCGAGTCCTGCTCGAAAGAGAGTCGCACTTTGAGGCAGCCACCCAGCGTGTTCACCTCGCCCCAGGTTCCCGCCTCGATCTTCGCCGGCGGCGTGGCCTCCGGCACGAGCGGGCGCGGCGCCGGCGTCGGCGTCGCGGTCGCCGGGACGGCTGCGGTTCCGCTGAAGGCGGCCGCCGGGGCCGGCGTGACCGCCGTGGTCGGGCCGGCCGGCACGGAGGCGCCGCCTTCGGGCGTTCTGCCGCGAGCCGGCGCCGCGGCCGCGGCCGCCGGCGTGGCCACGCTGCTGGGCGCCGAGGCGGATTTGCCGCCGGTGCAGGCGACTGCCAGCAGCAGCACCGCCAGCAGACTCAACAGCCGCGGGACGGGCGCGGCGTGGGCACGCCGTCGCTCGGCTCTGCCTGCGCCGTGTTCACTCCTTGTCATCGGCCGCGATCCCGCGCTGCGTGCCTGCCGCACCTCTCTCGCGTCGCTCGCCTCAAGGCGTAGGCTTCGGCGAGGCTGCGGGGGCGACGAACGGCGTCGGGGTCTGGTCCGTCTCCTGGATCGTGATGCTGATGATGCGGTCGCCGGCCGGCGCGGCCGGGTTGGTGGCAGGATCGCGCGGCGTGAGCTTCGTCACCACGTCCTGCCCGGAGATCACCTGGCCGAAGACGGTGTAGTGGCCGTCGAGCGAGGGCTGCGGCGCCATCGTGATGTAGAACTGGCTGCCGGCCGAGTTGGGATCGTTGGTCTTGGCCATCGCGATCGCGCCAACATCGTGCAGCAGCGGGCTCTTCTCGTCGGGAATGGTGTAGCCGGGTCCGCCGCCGCCCGTGCCCAGCGGGTCGCCGCACTGCGCCACGAAGTTCGGGATCACGCGGTGGCAGGTGGTGCCGTCGTAGAAGTGCTGGCGGGCGAGAAACACGAAGTTGTTGACGGTGAGCGGCGCCGCCTTCGCGTTCAGCTCGACAACGACGTCGCCCTTGGCGAACTTGATCGTGGCCACGTAGCCCTTGTTCGGGTCGATCGTGAACGGCGGCGCCTTGTCGAACCTGATAATGCCGCCCGTGCGTGCACCGGAGGCGACGGGCGTGGGAGCGGGTGTACCCGGCCCGCCGGCCGCCTTCTTGTTGCCGTTGTTGTTCGAGCCGCACGCCGTGCCCGCGAGCAGCAGCGCCGCAAGCAGCGCGGCGCCGCACGCGCACCACGACTTCACCCTCACCCCATCCCCCTTGGCCGCCCCATGGTTCTCGCTTCGCTCGCGTCGGGACCGCGCCGGCGCCACGCGCGAGGGCCGCGCCTCACGGCGTGCTGGTGGCCGCTGCGGCGCCGTCCAGGTCCAGGGCATTCGCTGCCGCGTTCCAGACCGTCTGCGCGGCCGCGGCGCCGTTGACGCGCAGCTCGACGGCGACGCCAGCGCTGCCGCAGCCGGCCTGCATCGCCGCCGCGGGCACGAGTAGAGCATACGAGGCGCGGCCGTTCTCGGTGAAGCTGGCGGTAGAGGCGCAGAGCGCGCCGTTAACATATGCCTCAATCAGCGTGCCGTCCGGCGCCGGCTCGCCCTCAATCGTCACGGCGCCGGCGAAGCCCGCGGGCACGAGCCGCAACGACGCGGCGATGTCGATCGCGCCCGCACCGGCCCAACCGGGCGTGCTGCCATCCGCCAGCGGCCGCGCGCCAAGCGCCAGCAACTGCGTGAGCCAGTCGGGCGTGAGCAACGGGTTCTGCGAGAGCAGCAGCGCCGCCGCGCCGCCCACGAGGCCCGCGGCGAAGGCCGTGCCGTAGCTCGTGGCGTAACGGTCATCGGGCGGCGTGCGGCCGGGCTGCAACGGGATCGTGCTCGCCAGGTCGAGCGCGGGCGCGGCGACCGTGATCTCCGCGCCCCAGTTAGCCGCCGTGCGGCCGCGGCCCACACGCAGCCGCGTGCGCGCGGGAAGCTGGTAGCCACCAACCGCCAGCGCTTCGGGCGCCGCGGCGGGATCGGCCACACAGGGCTGGTCGCTGTCGCCTGCCGGCGCGACGACCAATACACCGCGGTCGCGGGCGTACTGCACCGCGTCGGCGAGCAGGCGGTTCGGCGCGCGGCAGCCGCCGCCCGA
>DATGEL010000060.1 GCA_035310145.1 Dehalococcoidia bacterium | reverse complement strand
CGCTGGCCAAACGCCAGCGCACGGAGGAGCGTGTGGCCTGAGACCGCCGCGGGCGCAGCGTCCGCTACCCAGCCGGATACCCACAGGGGGTGGGCCAATTTCGAGGATCGAAGTGGTCCAGATCGCGTGATCGATCACACCGGTCCGCGCAGTGCGAGGCCTGCGGCCATGCCCTGGCGGCGCAGGGTGGCGTGGTGGTGGGCCGCCGCCGGGGTGGAGCTGCCGCCGGTGCACCCCGTGGTTCCGGAAGCGCCGCGCGTCCGGGTGCGCTGCCGCCACTGTGGCCACCACACCACCGGCACCGCGCCGCCCGGCATAGGTGCGCACGGCCGCTTCGGGCCCCGGCTCTTGGCCACGCTCAAACCTGTTGCACGAGCAGCACCATGGCGGCTACGACCGGCTGGCTGGGCTGCTGGGCGAGTTGTAGCGGCTGACGATCAGTGAAGGCGCCCTCGTGGCCGCGGTGCCGCGGGTCGCGGCAGTACTGGAGCCGGAGGCGCTGGCCATCGCCCAGCAGGTGCGCCAGGGCGGGGTCGTGGGCGCGGACGAGACCGGGGCGCGGGTGGACGGGACGCAGCCGTGGGAATGGGTGCTCCAGACCGACGACGCGGCCTACCACACGATCCAGCGGCGGCGGAACACCGATGTCGTGCTGACGTTTCTGGCCGGGGTGCGGCCGGGCGTGTGGGTGAGCGCCCTGTGGAAGCCGCAACTCGCCGCCCCGGCGCTGCGCTACCAGATCGGTCTGGCGCATCAGCTCCGCGACCTGCCGTACGCCGTCGATGGCCAACGGGGCTACGCCCAGGCGTGGGCGCGGGTGCTGCGGGCGCTGCTGCGCGCGGTGATCCCCCTGCGGCATCAGCAGGCCGCGGGCCGCGTCCCCGTTGGCGGGGCGGCGGTGGCGGAGCTGGAGGCGACGCTCGACATCATGCTCGCCACTGTCCTCCCGCCGGGCTGGAGGGCGGACCGGCAACGGCGCTTCTGCCAGCATTGGACAGCACTGTTGCGGTTGTTGCACGACCCCACCGTGCCGCCGACGAACAATGCCAGCGAGCGGAGTCTGCGACCCAGCGTGCTGCATCGCAAGGTGACCGGCGGCGTCCGTAGCGACGCGGGTGCGGCGGCCTATGCCATCCTCCGCACGGTGGCCGACACGGCGCACAAGCGCGGGCAGGCCGTCTTCGCCACCATCCTGGCGGCCCTCACCCGGCCCGCCGAAGTCAGTTTGCAGCCGGCTTGATCGCATGCTGAGTAGTTACTCAAGATTATACAACGTCACAATGGTGCACTACTCTGCCCTCAGCTTGGACTGGGATCTGACCGATACGTGGCGCGCCGGGCCCGCTTCAAGGCATACGACTACGGCAGGGCCGTGGGCATGGTCGAGCGCCTGTTGCAGCGCGTCGACGCGCAGACGGCCGGCAGCCGCTAGCGAACACGGCGGAGGGCCGGCCGCCGGCATCCGCCGGCTCGGTTGCTGCCTGTGCTGGCGCTGACCAAGCGCCCGCTCAGGCGCGCCGAAAATGCGCCGTCTCCCAGTAGTCCCAGCCGTCGAGGCTGGGGCCATCCCGTCCGTGGGCGCCCAGGATCGTACTGATCTGCGTGCGGTGGTCGTTGCCGTGGTGCAGCGTCTGCAGCATGAGCAGCGTCTCGGCGTGGGGCGTCTCCGGCCAGCCATCGGGCTGCGCCGGCATCGTGACGGAAAGCGCTGCCCCGCGGTCCAGTAGCGCCTCCCAGCGCTGCGCTTGCTCCTCGACGATCGCCCGCAGCTCGGCGAGCGGCGGCTCCATCCCCTCACGCAGCGGTGTGCGCGGCGGCTCGCCCGGCAGGCGGCTCAGATAGCGCTGTTCCGCCGCCACCAGGTGCACCAGGGTGGGCAGGATCGGCCCGTAGGCGCCCGTCGCCGGCTCGCGCAGCGCCGCGGCGGGCAGGCTCGCGCAGTATTCGACCAGCCGCAGAGTTGCCCATGCGTGGTGACGGAACAGCTCGCGCAGCGTGTCCATCGCGTCCTCGGCGCCGCGGCGACGGCGCGCCCGCGCGTATGCTACCAGCCGCGCGGCCACCTTGCGACGCTCTGGCAATCGTCCGACAGGTAGGCATGCGGGCTTGACACCGGCCACTGAATCGATGATCATCTAAATAGATGACCATCTACGCAATGAAACTGGATGCCATGAACGGCAGGAGAGGGCGCCATGTATGAGTCAGAGCTTCGCGCCTGGCTGGAGCAACGCTTCCGCGAGCAAGTGCTGTACCCCGCCGCCGAGCGGCGGCAACGCATGTTGGAGGACTGGCAACGCGCAGAGCAGCATGCTTCTCTATGGCGGGGTCCGCGTCGCCGCCTCGGTGCCGGGCTTGTCGCCTGCGGCGCGGCGCTGGCCGCGCTGGGACGGCGCCTGCAAGACCTCGGGCGCGAGCCAATCGCGCCCGCGCAGTAACGCGGCCGGCACTTGCCCCGCGGCACGGCCGGCTCCGCGTTCATTCCTGCAGACGGTTCAGTTCAAACGACGATCGACGGAGCCGGCCATGGGCGAGGAACAACTGCAAACAATGGTGCGCTTCTTCAAGGCGCTGGCGGACGAGAGCCGGCTGCGCCTGCTCGGCCTGCTCGCCGGGCGGGAGGCGAGCGTGGAGGAGCTGGCGACACTGCTCGGTCTCACGGCGCCGACCGTCTCGCACCACCTGGCGCGCCTGCGGGAGCTGGGCCTGGTGCGTATGCGCAGCGAAGGCACCACGCATCTCTACACCATGGACGCCGACGCGCTGCGCAGGCTGAGCAAGGAGACGTTGGAACCCGGCTCCGTTGCCGCGCTGGCCGACGACGTGGAAGGCGAGGCGTGGGAGCGCAAAGTGCTGCGCGACTTCTTCGACGGCGAGCGGCTGAAGGAGATCCCGGCGAGTCGCAAGAAGCGGTTGGTAGTGCTGAGGTGGCTCGCCTCGCAATTTCGGCCGGATGTGCGCTACCCGGAGAACGAAGTCAACGCGATCCTGCGCCGTCATCACGCGGACGCGGCCACGCTGCGCCGGGAGCTGGTGAGCGACGCCTACGGCCTGATGCAGCGCGAGCGCGGCGTCTACTGGCTGACACCACCCCGCGAGAGCGCCGTGCCGGACACGAGGTTTCTGCCATGAGCGCCACGGCCGGCCGCCTGCTTGTCGGAGCGCACGAGCCCGCGGGGAGACAGCGGGCGCTGGCCTCGGCATTGCTCCTCGCCGTGGCCGCGGCGCTGGAGCTGCTGCGGGCCGGGGGAACGGCCGAGCCGGCGGCGGCCGCGGCGGCGGAATCGGCCGGCTTCGCCGGGCTCAGCCGGCGGGAGCTGGAGGTGTTGGGGCTGCTGGCCGCGGGCGCTCGAAACCGCGACATCGCCGAACGCCTGGTCATCGGCTTGCGCACAGCCGAGACGCACGTGCGCAGCATCTTGAACAAGACCGGCTCAGCCAACCGCACCGCCGCGGCGGCCTTCGCCCTGCGCCACGGCCTCATCGCCCCCGATGGTCCGCGCATGGACGCGCTCGCCACCGACGCCGGGGCGCGGAGCCGCGGCGAGGCATGCACCGTGCGCTGCAGCTGCGCTCAGGCCAGGGCGGCGCCGATCGGCGCGAAGTCCAGCTCGTCGTGCAGCAGTTGCGACATGCGCTCCAGCTTCGTCTCGCTGACGAAGCGCGAGCGGCCGTAGACGTCCTCCAGCGCCCGCAGCGTCGTCTGCGTGTCGCCTGGCGCGACCATGAGCGCGATCTCCTCATTGGAGGCGCGGTCAAGCGTGTAGGGGCTGGGGTTGAGTCCGCCGGTGAGGATCAGGCAGTCGGTATCCGTCTGCATCGCCGCGAGCTGCGAGTCGGTCTTGTCGCTGCGCGCGATCACCGCCTTGCGGGCGCGTCGCGTGTAGTACGGCTGGCCGGGGTCGGCAGAGACCGGGCCGATCATCAGCTCTTCGATCACGTTGTCTTCGGCCGCTTCGCCCAGCAGCAGGTGAGCGTGCAGGAGGTCCGCGATCTCGCCGATCGTGGGCGCGTAGAGCAGGCGGTCTTCCGGCAGCACGGCCAGGGCGGGCAGTGCCGCCTCGTCCAGCGCCGTGCGGGCGGGCGCGACGCCGCTCTTCGGCAGCGCCGTCAGCACCACGCCAAGGAAGCGCGCGCCCAGCGCGAGGGCAAGGTTCTGCAGCCGCAGCGTCTCGTCCTCCGCAGGGGCGCCGCGATGCACGGCGATCACGGATGCCGTGAGCGCGTTCGCCAGCCCGGCGATCTCGGCGCCGTCCGGCGTCTCGACGATGGCGCTGCCGTCCTCGGCCAGGCGGGCGATCTCGGGGCCGGCGGAGTCGGCGGGCAGTGGTGCGCCGCCGCGGCCGCGGGCGTCCGGCAGCGTGGCGAAGAAGCGGGCGTCGGCGGCGGCGCGGTCGTCGCCTGCGGCGCCCAGGCGCAGCGCGAGCACGCGCCGGCCCTCGTATGCCAGGCGCTGGGTGAGCGCGGCGGCGATGCCGGTCTTGCCGGCGTGCGGTTCCAGCGAGGCGATGAGCAGGGTGCGCATCCGATCTCGACTCCGGCGGATCTGGCGCCGCGGCGCGCCGCCCACGGCTCCGCCGGCAGTATAACAACCGTTGCGCTTAGGGGCTGCCCGTGTCATATGTCAGGCCCGGTGCGACCGGGACCGCGAACGCGGAGGTCCCACACCGCCGCGGGGCGGTTGCCAAGCACATACCGTCGTCCCGCGGGGGCTATGCTGGATTTGCTCCGCCGGCCCGCGCGCCGAAGCGCACCGTCTCCCTGGTCCCGATGCCGTGCTTGTGCAGGAATCTGTCGTGCCGATTCGCCACGCCGTAGCTCCGGCCGTGCTTGCCATCATGCTCGCGCCCTTCGTCGCCTGCGGCGGCAAACCACGGACGGACCCGCGGCCGGGCACGCCGGCGACCGCGGCGGGGGCGGCCGCCCGCGCGCCCGCGCACCCGCTTGCTCCGTCCGCTTCGGCCGCCGCGGCCGGCGCCGCGGCAGCGGCGGGCAAGGCAGCGACGCCGGGTCGGCGGGCTACCGCCGACCCGCCCGCAACTCGCGTCACAGCGGCGTCCGGCGGCGGACCGGACCCCTGTGCGCTGGTGACGCAGGCCGAGGCCGAGGCGGTGCTTGGCGGGGCCTCGACCGGCCCCAGCATGCTGCATACGGCGCTGCTGAGCCAGTGCCGGTACGCGCCGGCGGCGCCGGGCGGAGCTGCCGGCGACGCCGTAACGGTGCAGGTGTTTCCCGGCGACGGCGCCCGCACCTGGCCGCTGCGGCGCGATACGTTCAAGCAGACGGATCCGACGGCGCAGAGCGTCACCGCTGTGGGCGACGAGGCGCTGTGGGTGGGCGATCAGCGGGCGCTGTTCGTGCTGCGCCACGGCGTGGTGTTCGCCGTGCGCGTGCCCACCTCCGGCTCTGCCGCGGCGGCCCTTGACAGCGCGAAGTCGTTGGCGCAGGAGGCGATAATCCGCGTGCCGTGATCGGTGATGCGTCGCGTCCACGCGGCAGCACCCCTCTCCAGTCCCTGGAGAGGGGCAGGGGTGAGGCCACGCTGCTACGCTGGCGGGTGAGATGAACGAGGACCGGACCGAGCCCGTGCAGGTGCGCACGATCGTGGCCGAGCCGCATGGCCGGCCGGCCGGATACCCCGTGGCCGAGGCGGTCCTGCGCTATCAGCGGCGCAGCGACGGCTGGCGCGGCGTGCTCACGGAGATCAGTCCGGCCGCGGCGCTGCTTGAAACGGCCTACGTCGTGGCCTTCCGCGACGGCCGCGAGGCGCGCGTTCGCGTCACCGCGCTCAGTCCGATCGACCGCCGCCGCGCCTACTACGTGGGCGAGGGCGACTGGCCGGGGTAGGTGTAGAGGCGTCAGGTCTGAGGGATTCGAGGCCAGGGGATACCGGGCCGAAATCGATTGCCTCAGCTTGCCAACCCCTAACCCCTCCTCCCTATTCCCTATGCAGGTCGGCGGGGTCCATGACGCGGAAGCCGACCTTCATCGTCACCTGGTAGTGCTGCACCTTGCCCTCGGCGATCTGGCCGCGAACCGAGACGACTTCGAACCAGTCCAGGCCTTTCAGCGTCTGCGCGGCGCGGGCGATCGCGTTCTGGATCGCCGCGTCTACGCCGTGTTCCGAGGTGCCGACCAGCTCCACGAGCTTGTATGTGCGGTCCGGCATGGTGTCCTTCCCGGTGGTGTACAGCGGGGTGCAGTCCGATGCGGCATAGCATACGCCGATCTAGCCGGGTGTCAGTCGGCGGCGAGGCGTAGCTCCGCGATCGCGCCGTCGGTGTAGAGGATGCGCAGCGCCGTGAGCACGCTGGCCGGCACGCGCGCAGCCTGTTCCGCCGGCAGCGCTTGAGCGAGGGTCTGCAGCAGATCGGCCACGCTGCAGCGGCCGTCGATCAGCGAGACGGCCCGCGCCAGCAGCCCGCTCAGCGGCGTGCCTTCCGGCCGCGCCGGCGTGCTGAGCACGAGGCCCCAGACGAACTCGCCCTCGCCCAGCACGGGCTTCTTTTCCAGCCGTGCGCCTTCCGCCAGGACAGGCACGAGCCGCGGCAGGAGCTTGGCGTCGGCGAGCACGGTCGTGGCCCGCGTGTTGCGTTCCGTGCGTGCGTCTTCCAGCGCGCGCACGCCTTCCGCGAAGCCTGCCGGCGCTTCGCCGCGCTCCAGCACGACGCGCTCGTAGCCCTGCGGCGGTTGGCCGGCCACGGCCTGCACGAACGCCTGGCGCGGAGAGAGCGAGTCATCGGCGCCAAGGATGCGCCGCGCCTCCCAGAAGTAGGACTCGACGCTGCGGTTGCTGGCGTAGAACAGCTTCGCCAGCTCGCGGAAGTGGCCGTACTGGCGGTAGTACAACTCCTTGTAGACCTGGCCCGTCGGGCCGCGCAGCGTTGGGTCGCGCAGCGCTGAGGTGACATAGGCCGCGGCCAGCACACCCGAGGAGAGCGCCAGGTGCACGCCGGAGGAGAAGAGCGGATCGACGAAGCAGGCCGCGTCACCGGCGAGCACGTAGCCGTCACCGGCGACTTCGTCCGAAACGTAGGACCAGTCGCGCACGACGATCGGGCCGGCGGCCAGCGCGGCGTTGCTCACCCGGGCCGCGGTGTGCCTCGCCAGCGCGAGCTGGCCGGCGAAGAAGCCGGCCCGACCCTTGCGGCGGATGCCCTGCTGGCCGCGCTCGCTGTCCACCACGCAGCCGACGCTGGTCCAGCCGGTGTGCAGTGGAATCGTCCAGCACCAGCCGTGCTCGTAGGACTCGATGAAGATGTTGCCGCGCTCCGCTTCGGGCAGGGGCGCGACGCCGCTGTAGTAGCCGTAGATCGCCAGGTTGCGGAAGTAGGGGTCGGGCCGTCGCAGCCGCAGCGCGCGGCCCAGCAGGCCCGCCTGGCCGCTGGCATCGACGACGAAGCGGGCGCGGCAGTCCTGCTCGTTGCCCGCTCCGTCCACGACGCGCAGGCCGGTGACCGCATCTCCGTCGAACAGCGCTTCGGTGACGCGGCAGCCCTCGCGCACGTCGACGCCGGCGGCACGGCCGTTATCGAGCAGGATCTGGTCGAACTGCGGCCGCCAGACCTGGTAGGCGTGCGGGTAGCGGCGGTTGGTTTCGCTGAAGTGCCAGCTCCACGGCTCGTCGCCGCTGCCCCAGACCATCACCGCGCCCCACTTCTTGACGAAGCCGGCGCGCTCGATCGCGGGCATCGCGCCCAGCTCTTCGAGCAGGGGCAGCGAGGCGGGCAGCAGCGATTCGCCCACGTGTTCGCGCGGGAAGCGCTCGCGCTCGAACAGCCGTACGCGCCAGCCGGCGCGGGCGAGCATCGTCGCGGCCGTGCTGCCCGCCGGCCCGCCGCCGATCACGAGGACGTCGGGTTCACCGCTGCGCGTGGCGGTCCTCAGTCGCCGGCGGCGCCGGTCGCCGCGGCGAGCGGCTGGTTGGTGAGCGGGTCGACCTCAAAGGCGCCCTTGAGGTCCAGCGCCTTCGCGATGTCCCGCACGGCGGGAATCACTTCTTCCCCCATCAGCCGCAGGCTGCGCATCGCGTCGTCGTGCGTCATCGCCCCGTCCCCGTCCCAGAAGAAGATGTTGCCCGGCCGCAAGTACTCCAGCACATGCTTCACCTTGGGAATCACCGTGTCCGGCGTCCCCGTGATG
>DATGEL010000059.1 GCA_035310145.1 Dehalococcoidia bacterium | reverse complement strand
CTCGATCTGCACCTGGAGCGCATCGGCCGCTTCAATCCGACGCTCAACGCGATCGTCTCGGCAAACTTCGGCAACGCCCGCTTGGCCGCGAAGGCGGCGGACGCGGCGCGGGGCCGGGGCGAAGACGGCGCCCTGCTCGGCCTGCCGCTGACGATCAAGGACTGCATCGACGTGGCCGGCCTGCCCAGCACCGCGGGCATGCCCGACCGCGCCGCGCACCGTGCCGAGGCGGACAGCGTGCTCACACGGCGGGTGCGCGCGGCCGGCGCCGCGATCATGGGCAAGACCAACATCCCGCCGATGGCCGGCGACTGGCAAGCGAACAACCCAGTCTTCGGCCGCACAAACAACCCGTGGGATCTCGAGCGCACGCCGGGCGGCAGCACGGGCGGCGGCGCGGCGGCGCTGGCGGCGGGGCTGACGCCGCTGGAGTTCGGCAGCGACATCGGCGGCTCGATTCGCGTGCCGGCGGCGTTCTGCGGCGTCTACGGCCACCGGCCCAGCGAGACGGCGCTGGCGCGCAGCGGCCACTACCCCGGCAGTCCCTTGCCCAACTGGGCCACGGTCATGGGTGTGCAGGGGCCGCTGGCACGCAGCGCCGAGGATTTAGAGCTGGCCTTCGACGTGGTTTCGGGCCCGGAGATCGGCGAAGACGCGGCCTGGCGGCTGGAGATTCCGCCGGCGCGGCGGGAGCGGCTGGCGGAGTTCCGCGTCGCCGTACTGCCGCGCATTCCCTGGGCGCCGCTCGACGACGAGATCGCCGCGGCGCAGCAACAACTCGCCGATCGGCTGGCGGCCGTGGGCGCGACCGTGAAAGAGGCGCTGCCGCCGGAGCTCGCCGACCTGCGGGAGCACCACAGGGTCTACCTCGGACTGCTGGCCGTGATGATCTCCGCCGGGATGCCCGAAGACGTGCGCCAGGGAGCCGCCGCCGCGCTGCAGGCCGGCGATGAGTTCGACGCGGCGGAGGGGCAGGGCTTCGTCGCCACGGCGCAGCAGTACTTTCGCTGGCATGGCGAGCGCGAAGGCTTCCGCGCCGCCTTCCGCGCCTTTTTCCGCGACTGGGACGTGCTGCTGGCGCCGATCACGATGACGCCGCCCTTCCCGCACGTCGATCCGGAGATCCCTTTCGGCGAGCGCACCGTACATGTGAGCGGCAAACCGGAGAAGTACCGGCTGAACGTCGTCTACCCCTCGCTGACCATTCTCTGCGGCCAGCCCGCCACGGCCTTCCCGGTCGGGCTGACGACGGGCGGGCTGCCGATCGGTCTGCAGGCGATCGGGCCGTACCTGGAGGATTACACCCCGATTCGCTTCGCCGGACTGGTCGGGCGAGAGTTCGGCGGCTTCCAGCGCCCGCCGGGGTACGCGTGAGCCGATGGCCAATCTGGGGCTGCCGGCCGCGGCCGTTTGCGAGCCGCGCGTCGCTGAATTGCGTGGCGGCTGGTCCACTCGGTACGATACTAACGTCAGGTAAGTTGATTCCTGGTCCGTTGCCGGCGTGCGGTGCGGAGGTGAAATCCATGAGTAACGAGATATACGCCGAGATCGAGGCCGCGATCGGGCGCGGCGAGCCCATCGCGCTGGCCACGGTGGCGCAGACGCGCGGGTCGACGCCGCGTAAGGCCGGAGCCAAGATGGTCGTGCGGCCGGACGGCTCGTTCTTCGGCACGATCGGCGGCGGCTGCGGCGAGGCCGAGGTCTGGCAGCGGGCGATGGACGTGCTCGAAGGCGGCCAGCCGGGCATCGTCAGCGTCGATCTGACCGAGCCGGTGGACGGCGAGGACAAGATCTGCGGCGGCGTGATGGACGTTTTCGTCGAGCGCATCGACCCGGAGTAGGGGCCAGCGGCTGACAACCCGCCGCCCTCATCGCACTCGGCCTCGTTGCCGGGTGAAGACGTGATTCCCAGAGGCAGACAGCAGCGTGTTCGAATCGATCGAAGCGGTCCAGTCCGCGCTGGCCCGCGAGCAGTACTTCGCGGACCGCGCCATGGCGACGACGGTCTTCCTCGCCGACCGCCTGCGCAAGCCGCTCTTTCTCGAAGGCGAGGCGGGCGTCGGCAAGACGGAGATCGCCAAGGTTTTGGCCCGCGTCTTCGGCACGCGGCTGATTCGCCTGCAGTGCTACGAGGGCTTGGACGCCAACCACGCCCTCTATGAATGGAACTATCCCAAGCAACTGCTGCGCATCAAGCTGGGCGAGGCGGACGGCCAGCACGGCGACGACCTGGGCCGCGCGATCTTCTCCGAGGAGTACCTGATTCGCCGGCCGCTGCTCGATGCGATCGCCGACAGCGGCGCCGTGCCGCCGGTGCTGCTGATCGACGAAGTCGACCGTGCCGACGAGGAGTTCGAGGCGTTCTTGCTCGAAGTGCTCTCCGACTTCCAGATCAGCATCCCCGAGCTGGGCACGATCCGCGCTGAACGGCCGCCGTTTGTCGTGCTCACCTCGAACCGCACGCGCGAGATTCACGACGCACTCAAGCGCCGCTGCCTCTACCTGTGGATTTCGTACCCCTCGTTCGAGCGCGAGCTGGAGATCGTGCAGGCGAAGTGTCCCGGCATTCAGACGGCGCTCGCCGGGCAGATCTGCGGCTTCATGCAGCAACTACGCCAGCGCGACTTTTACAAGCGCCCCGGCGTGGCGGAGACGATCGACTGGGCCTCGGCGCTGATGCTGCTGCACCGCGATCATCTCGACGCCGCCACCGTGGAGGAGACGCACTCCTGCATCTTCAAGTACAACGACGACATCGAGGCCTTCCGCCAGGGCAACGTCGCGGCGATGCTCGAGGCGGCGGGCGCCGCCGCGGCGGCGCTGTAGGCACGGGCGGTTTGGTTCCTTGACCAGCGTGCCCGGTCCGCCGCACGCACTTTCGCTGGAGAGCGAGCTTGCCGAGGCGCTGGGCGAGCGCGGCGGCTCGCTTGCGGCGAACCTGATCCGGTTCGGCCGCGTGCTGAAGAACGCCGACATCGACGTGACCAGCGGGCGGCTGATCGACGCGGCTCGCGGCCTGGCGTTGCTCGACGTGACGCGGCGTGACGACTTCCGCATCGCCCTGCGCGCCAATCTGGTCTCGCGCGTCGAGGACTATCCGCTCTTCGACCTGCTCTTCGACCTCTTCTGGCGCTCCGAGCGCGCTTCCGCGGGCACGATGCCGCGCACGCGCTACAGCGACGCACCGCCGTCGAGACCGCGGCGCGGCGGCCGCGACGGCACGAAGCTCGCGCCGGTACAGACGCGCGTCGCCTACGAGCCGGAGGGCGACAATCCTTCGGCCACCTACAGCAACGCCGACCTGCTCACGGCCAAAGACTTTTCGCAGTACAGCGGCGACGAGGTGAAGCGGGCGCGGCGGGTGATTCGCCAGCTCGCGCCGAAGCTCGCCTCGCAGCTCAGCCGGCGCACGCGCGTGGCGCCCAGCGGCGGGCCGGTGGACCTGCGCCAGAGCCTGCGCCGCTCGGTGAAGCACGGCGGCGAGGTGTTGGACCTCTACCGCCAGCGGCGACGCGTCAGCTCGCTGCGGCTGGTGGTGCTCTGTGACGTCAGCGGTTCGATGGACCTCTACTCGCGCTTCCTCGTGCAGTTCCTCTACGCGATGCAGGCGGAGGTGCGGCACGTTTCGACCTTCGTCTTCAGCACGCGGCTGAACGAGGTCACGCACCTGCTGAAGACGAAGACCTTCGCCGAGGCGCTGGCGCGGATTCGCGAAGAGGTCGATTCCTGGTCGGGCGGCACCAGCATCGGCGCCAGCCTCTACGCCTTCGACCGGCGCTACGGCAAGACGCGGCTTTCGGGCCGCACGGTGGTGATCATCGTCAGCGACGGCTGGGACCGCGGCGACACGACGCTGATCGCGAAGGCGATGAGCAGCATGCGGCGGCGGGCATACAAGATCGTCTGGCTGAACCCGCTGCTGGGCGGCCGCGACTACCAGCCGCTGGCCAAAGGGATGGCCGCCGCGCTGCCCTACGTCGATTACTTCCTGCCCGCGCACAACCTCGAAAGCCTCGTGCGCCTGGCCCGCACGCTGGTCTACCTGGCTCGGAAGTAGTGAACCGCCCCGGGTTTAGTGGAGACTCGAGTTATTGGGAAGCAGCCAAGGGAAGCTGCTGCTCCGCATAGTAGAGCGCCTCGAACTCCGCTGGCGGGAGCATGCCGAGCTCACCGTGGAGTCGGCGCTGGTTGAACCAGT
>DATGEL010000058.1 GCA_035310145.1 Dehalococcoidia bacterium | reverse complement strand
CAACGCGCCGACGAGGCCCAGCAACAGGTCCACGATGATGCCGTGGGGACTGGCCACGACCTTGCTCGCCAGCCAGCCGGCGGCCAGCCCGACCACGATCCACAAAATGATGGCTTGCATCACAGCGCTCCTTCGCGCAGGGCGGCATGCGGCCGCGACGGGATGGCGTATGCCTCCCTCGCGGCCGGCAGGGTGTTGCGGAGTGGCCCAGGCAGCAGCTTAGCTGCGGCGTGAGCGGTAGTAGCCGCCGCCACCGAGCAGAACCACGAGCAGAATCACAATGACGATAATCAGCAGCATGATGGAGTTCCCTTCGGTGAATACCCGGTCGTGTGCCGCGCGATGCGAGCGCCACTTACCGGAAGACGAGCACGAGGATGATAATAATGACAATGAGCGCGAGCAGGCCACCGCCAATAAACATGATAAAATCTTTCTGCTACGGCGAGAAGAGGCGCCATCAGAATGATCAAGATTCCGATATGATTGCTCTTCTTATCCCGTCCAGTTCATTGTAGGCGCGCGATTCCCGCAGCGGTCTAAGTATTTTCTAATCACTTTCCGCCTTGCGATTAGGAAGAATATTTCAGCAGTTTTGTAGACATACACGCTGCTGCGCGTCATTTGTGACCGATTGTTCGGGTGTGATGGCGCAACGGCAGCAACGAAAAAGACGACGTGCTGGCCGTTGGCCTTCACGCGCATGCCCGCAACGCGGGAACTTGCCTCAAAGAGCAGTCATCCACGGAGCCCGGCCTGGCGTGGGGTCCGATGCCGAGCAGCGGTGGGTTGGCGAACGCATCGACGTGCATTCCCTGCCCCGCCAACTGGTCTCTGCGTGTGTCGCCGGTCTTGCAAGCACCCGGTCCTGCCGCACGGTCCCCGGGTCGGTGGCCGGATGACCGCATGAGCGCGGGCGTCACGAGCACCGGCTGTGCGCCGCGCTGCCTACGCGGTGAGCGGCAGCCGAACCGTGACGGCTGTTCCGATCGCCTCCGTGCTCTCGAGGCCGAGCGTACCGCCTTGCTGCTCAACGATGGCCCGAGCGCCAAACAGCCCGATGCCGGTCCCGTCCACCTGGTCTACGACGTTGCTGCCGCGGTAGAACGGCGTAAAGATGTACGGCAGATCGTGTGCCGGAATGCCGGCTCACTGGTCCTGCACGGTCAAGACGGCGACGTCGCAGTGGCCGCTGCGGTCGCGTGCTACGGAGACGCGGATTGCGCTGCCGGGGGCGCTGTACTTGATGGCGTTGCTCAAGAGGTTCGCGAGCACCCGTTCCAACCGGGCAGCATCCCAGTTGCCAATCAGGGTCGCTGCCGTCGTCGACAGGGTCAGGTCATGGTTGGTGGTCTGCGCATACTCGCTGACACAACCGCGTGCCAGCGCCACGAGGTCCGTCGGCTGACGATTGAACTCGACCGGCTGGCCGCTCTGGACGCGTGAGAGGTCGAACAACTCCTCCACCAGCTCGTTCATCTTCCGCGTGCGGTGCTGAATCTGTGCGAGAGCAGTGAAGACCCGCGCCGGCTCCACGGCTGCCACGCGCCGCATGTGCAACTCCAGAACCTGGGCGGTACCGCGAATGACCGCCAACTCATTCTTGAGGTCGTGGACGGCGGCGGCGATGAACGTATGCGGGCCGTGCCCCGCGGCCGCGGCGGTCTGCTCCGGTGGGAGGATCGTCGTCGCTTCTAGCTGCAGTGATGGATCGTCGCCGGTCGCGGTTGCGGTTCCCATCCAGCCGGCGATGTAGCCGGCAAGCCCGCGGACGGCCTCGACGTGACGCAGAAACCAGCAGTAGACGCCATCGGCGCGCTGGAGGCGGCAACGGGGAGTTCACATGGCCGCCCAGCGCCTTCTGCCTGCTCCCACGCCACCTGCCAGCGCAACAGATCGTCCGGATGCAACGCCTGCTGCCAGCCAGCGCCGCGGGAGACGGCCAGGCTCAGGCCGGTGTAGGCACACCAGGCAGCGTTGATATAGTCGACCTGGCCGTGCGGCAGGCAATGCCAGACCAGGTGCAGAGGGGCGTCGGCGAACCGTTGGATGCCCGTGACCGGTACCGGCGCTCCGGTGATCGGAGGCGGTCTCAGCGTGGCTCGCGGCGGACTGGACACTTCGACACCCCATCTCTTCGGCTCAGCGTGGCGGCGGTGGGTCGTCGGAGATGCCAACCATGTTGCCTCCGCAGTGTCCCCGTTCAGCCGGCCGAGCAGGTCGTGAGCGCCGTACCATCGAGCGCCGCCTGTCTGCCGGCGAGGACACGCCGCAGCGCCTGCGTAATCTCGTCCAAGTCAAACGGCTTGCCGACGAGCTCGATCGCGTCCGCGGGGCCGACACAGGCGCGGAGGGCACCGAGGTTCGTGGTGGTGATCACGTAGTGCCCACCCTGCCACTGGCGCCGGACTTCCTGCAGGATCTGCCAGCTCTCCCGATATGGGGGCGAGATGCTGTAGACCGCGGCTACGGGCTGATGTGTGCGCAGGAACGCGAGGGGGCCAACTGCGCCCCCCGCAATGGTGGACACCAAGGTCACGGTGCGAAAGCCGTCGTCCTCCAGCGCTGTCTGGAGGATGTCCACCAGGTCGGCGGAGGAGTTCATGACCGCGATCAGGGGTTCGGAGGGCGTGGCAGGCATGGTATGACCTCGGTGTGCTGTGTGGCAACACCTCGGTCATCATCCCCGAGCGCAGAAACGCGACTCCGGGCGACAGAGGAACGAGAAGGAAGAGTTAACCAGTCATAGTCTACTCCTTGCGACGTGAAGTTGATAGTCGGCGTCAGGTTTTTTCCAGGGTCTTTTGATTCTCGCGGGCGTGGAGCGAGGCGCGGGATCGGAGGTGGCAACACACCCTGTACAGGCAACGACGATTGGTAGGGGCGGTTCGTGAACCGCCCGTCGCGGTAGAGCCGCGAGCAGCAGCGCACCGAATAGCGGAGGCGAGACGAGAATCAAAAGACCCTGAGGTTTTTTCGACTTCGGACGGTCGTACCGAAGGTGAGCGGCCGCTCACGCATGACGGCTCGGAAGCGAGGCCCCTGCTCACGATGATGCAACTTCTGCCGCCCGGATCGACGCTATGACGGGCGAAGGGCTCGCCGGGCCTGAGCGCAGCGAAGACGCGTCGCAAGGCAGCAAGCCATAGGCAAGCCCCCGTCGCGGCGATCAGCGCGGCCCCGGCCGAAAGCTCGGCCGGGGCCGCATGCGGCGGTGCAGAAACGCCTCGTGCGAGGCCGCGGCTACGTGGTGAGGATGTGGATCGCGCAGGCCGAGCCGAGGCCGATGGTGTGCGCCAGCCCCGCCTTGTGCCCTTCAACCTGGCGGCCGCCCGCCTGCCCGCGCAGCTGCCAGACGATTTCGCAGACGTTGGCGACGCCCGTGGCGCCGATCGGATGCCCCTTGGAGAGCAGGCCGCCGCTGGTGTTCACAGGGATGTCGCCGCCCAGCGCGGTGCGCCCCTCGTCGATCATGCGGCCGGCCTCGCCAGGTCCGCAGAGCATCAGGTTCTCGTAGTGCAAAATCTCTGCCGTGGCGAAGCAGTCGTGCAGCTCGACCGAATCGAGATCCTTCGGGCTCATGCCCGCCTGCTCGTAGGCCTGCTGGGCGCACGCCTTTGTCATCGTATTGATGTCGGGGAAGGTAAGCGTGCGCGGCGTGTAGGGGTCGGTGGTGAGCGCAGAGGCGACAACCTTAATCAGCTTGCCGCCGCCGGCGAGCTGCCGCGCCTTCTCCGCTGAGCAGACGATCGCCGCCGCGGCGCCGTCGCCGGTGGGGCAGCACATGTAGAGCGTGTTCGGGTAGGCCACCATGCGGCTGTTGAGCACGTCTTCGAGGCTGACCTCGACCTGGTACTGCGAAAGCGGGTTGGCCATGGCGTGGTGGTGGTTCTTCACCGAGACCTTGGCGAACTGCTCGTGCGTGGTGCCGTACTTGCGCATGTGCTCCATGCCGGCCATGCCGAAGACGCCGGGCATCAGGCCCGTGCCCAGCACGCCCTCGGGGCTGGTGGAGGGATCGGACGGCGCGCCGAGCAGGCCCATCTTGCCCATCTGCTCGGTGCCCACGGCCATCGCCACCTCGTAGGCGCCGGAGCCAACGGCGAAGACGGCCTCGCGGAAGGCGGTCGAGCCGGAGGCGCAGGCGTTGGAGACGTTGTAGACCGGCACGCCGGTCATGCCGACCTCTTTGAGGATGCGCTGGCCGGACATGCTGGTCTGGTAGAGGTTGCCGCTCATCAGGATCTGGATGTCTTTGAGCGAGAGGCCCGCGTCCTTGAGCGCCAGCAGCGCCGCCTGGCCGCCCAGCGAGCCGATGTCCTGCTCGGGATAGCGCCCAAACTTGATCATACCCACGCCGACGACGTAGACATCGCGCATGTTCAGCATGGCAGTCCTCCTCGAATCCAGCTCCGCGCTTCCGGTTCAGACGGGGCGGAACTTGTAGGCGACGATGTCGTTGCCTTCGCGGTCCTGGCGCACGACCTCAGTGTACATCTGCACCGGCATGCCGAAGCGCATGTTCTTCGGCTCGGGCTCGATGCCCTCGACGTTGGCGCGCACGGCCACGCCCTCAGGCAGATCGACGATCGCGGCGATGTAGGGCGTTTTGATGCCGGGCGCGGACTGGTGCACGATCGACCAGATGTAGACCTCGCCCTTGTCGCTGAGGCGGATCGGCTCCATCTGGTCGACGGCGGAGCAGTTGGCGCAGGCCCGCCGCTCGCCGGCGAAGGCGGTGCCGCAGTTCTTGCAGCGCGAACCGGCGAGGTAGGCGGGGCCGTTCTCTGGCAGCTTCAGAAAGGGGACGATCGGCCGCTGCCGCCTGGCCGCGGGTTGTCCGGTGGTCACGGGTTCCTCCATCCCAGCGCGGCGCTGCCGGCGTCCGCCGCACCCGCGCGCTCGCGGTATAGCACCGGGGCGGGAGGCCGTCAAGCCACGCGCCGCGGCGCGGGACGCCCCTGGCCGCGTGGCGCGGCGGCCTCGCGGCGGGTACGATCGGCGGGCACCTGCCCACCGGACGCACCGCCCGCCGGACCCGCTGGAGATGAGCTTCTGGGCCGCGACTTCGAGATCAGCTCGTACTTCCCGCACCAGCGGCTGAGCACACGGCTGGTGCGGGGCCTGTTCCGCGACCTGGCGGCCGCGGGCCTGCGCGTGCACGCCGGCGACGAGGATTGGCCCGTCTTCGACGGCCTCACGTCCGACGCCGGCGGGGTGCGCCTTGCCGTGCCGGACCCGGAGCCGCTGCTGCGCTCGCGGCCAGCGCCGTTGCCGCGCGGCTACGGCGTGATTCCGCTGCGCGGCGCCGTGCCGGGGATGGAGGTGCGGGCCACGGGCGCCATGCAGTTCTACCCGCATTCGCCGCGCCAGCCGGAGCTGGACGGCGTGCACCTGCGCTTCGATGACGCGACACTGCGGGCCGGCCCCCGCTCGGAGCTTGAGCCGGTCGGGCCCGGCTGGCAGGCGCTGCTGCGCTGGTACGGCGTGCTCTGCGAGCACTTGCGCGTGGCTTATGGCTACGGCGACTGGGAGGATCTTTTCTTGCAGTTCGTGGTGCCGCCGTCGCGAGCGGACGTGCTGCGCGGTGAGCTCCGCTCGCTCTTCCGCCTCAACGGCTTCGGGCCGGCGCTGGTGCGGGCGCTCGGCGACGACCGGCTGCTCTCGCTAGCGGCGGACGCCGTGTTGAAGCTGCGCTACGGCGGCGTGCTCGTCGGCCTGGGCCTCAGCTACGCCGGCGGCGATGGCGGCCGAGACGCGGCGGCGCGCTATCTGGGAATGCGTTCCGCGTAGCGGCCGCGGCTCGACAGAACGGCGGCCACGGCGCACCATGCGGATGCCGGCGGGCGCCGCAGCAGCGGCCAGAGAGAAATCCGAAGACGAGGGGAATGCAAACCATGAAGCTCGCGGGCAAGGTGGCGCTGGTGACGGGCACCAGCCCGAACATCGGCGCCGGCATCGCCGAGGGCATGGCGGCCGAGGGCGCGAAGCTTCTTTGTGTCGATCTGCGCGCCGAGAACGCCGAGCAGTGCGCCGCCGCGATCGCAAAGCAGGGCGGCGAGGCGTTCGGCATGGTCTGCGACGTGACCGACGAGGCGCAGGTGCAGGCGGCGATCGACACGGCGCGCGAACGTTTCGGCGGCCTCGACATCCTCGTCAACAACGCCGTGATCTTCAACCAGAAAGGCGTGCTGGAGATGCCGCTGCCCGAGTGGCGGGCGCAACTCGCCGTGATCCTGGACGGCGCTTTTCTTTGCACGAAGCTGGCGGCCAAGCAGATGATCGCGCAGGGGCGCGGCGGCGCGATCATCAACATCGCCTCTACCGCGGCGCACCAGGGCCAGCCGAACAACGTCGGCTACTGCACGGGCAAGAGCGGCATCCTCAATTTCACGCGCTCCGTCGCGATGGAGCTGGCGCCGCACGGCATTCGCGTCAACAGCCTGACGCCGACCGCGACGGACACCGCCGAGGCACAGGAGCGGGCCGCTGCCTGGGGGCGCGAAGCGCGGCCGGGGCGGCGGGCCGGCGGCCTGCCCTTCGCCCAGCTCGTGCCAATGCAGCAGTTGCCCTCACCGCGGCACTACGCGAAGGCGGCCGTCTTCCTCGCCTCGGACGACGCCGAGATGATCACCGGCTTCGACCTGCGCGTCGACGCCGGCGCCATCGCCAAGTACTGGCCCTGGCTGCCGGGCGGCCTGACGGTGCAGCAGCCCGCGCGCTGAGCGGCCGTTTTTCGTACGATGGCGGCGCGATCCGCGTCTTTTTGACGAGCAAACCGGGGCGCACGCAAGCGCGGCGCCACCAATCGTGAGGAGCGACGCAACACCGGTTCGGGCGCCCCGCAGTGAAATCACCACGGCCGCAGGCCGTCTCATTGTCGGGGGTATGAGGGGGCTTGCCCCCTGAGACCAACGGAGTTTTCAAATGGGCAAACTGGACGGGAAGGTCGCGGTGGTCACGGGCGCGAGCCGCGGCATCGGCAAGGCGATCGCCGACCTGTTCGCGGCCGAGGGCGGCAGGGTGATTTGCGCGGCGCGCACGATCCGCGAGGGCGACCATCCCCTCGAAGGCTCGCTGGAGAGTACGGTCAGCGGCATCAAGGCCGCCGGCGGCGAGGCCAGCGCCGTCGCCTGCAACGTCTCCGACGAGGCGGACTGCCAGAAGCTGCTGGAGACGGCGCGGCAGACCTACGGCCCCGTCGATATCCTCGTCAACAACGCGGCGCTCACCTACTTCATCCCCGTCGTGGACTTCCCGCCGAACCGCTGGCTGCGCTCCTTTGCGGTGAATTTCCACGGCCCCTTCTTCCTCTCGCACTACGTGTTGCCGGAGATGATTGAGCGCAAGAGCGGCGCGATCGTGAACATCTCCTCCGGCGCGGCGATCGGTCCCGGCCGCGGGCCGTACGACGGCGCGGCGGGCACCGGCGGCACGCTCTACGGCGCGGAGAAGGCGGCGCTGGAGCGCTTCACGCAGGGGCTGGCGCAGGAGGTCTGGCCGCACAACATCAGCGTCACCTGTGTTTCGCCTTCGCAGGTGGTGCCGACGCCGGGCACCGTCTTTCATCACCTGGTGGAGGGCATGAACGACCCACGCGGCGAGCCGGTGGAGTACATGGCGAAGGCGACGCTGCTGCTGGCAACGGAGCCGAAGGAGAAGGTCTCCGGCCGAGTCACCTACAGCCAGCCGATCCTCAAGGAGTTCGGCTGGATCAGCGAGGCGAAGGGCCTGGGCGTGGACCGCCAGGGCTCCGGCTACAGCCTCATCTAGGGAACAGGCGATAGGGAACAGGCGATAGGGAACAGGCAATCGGGAATAGGAGGCGGAGCCTCCACCGCCTTCAAATGACCAACACCGCAGCTTCCCCCTCTCTATCGAAGATCGCGCTCCGCGCGATGGAAAGCCCTGGAGAGGGGGCCAGGGGGTGAGGCCACGATGGGACCGCTCGCAGGCACGAAAGTCATCGAGATTGCCGGCATCGGGCCGGGGCCGTTCTGCGCGATGATGCTCGCGGACATGGGCGCCGAGGTGCTGCGCATCGACCGCGCCGACCGCGTGCGTGAGCACAACCCGGAGCAGCCGCCGAACGACGTGCTGCTGCGCGGCCGGCGCAGCCTCGCCGTCGACTTGAAGAAGCCGGAAGGCGTGGCGACGATCCTGAAGCTGGTGGAGCGGGCCGACGCCCTGATCGAGGGCTTTCGCCCTGGCGTCACCGACAGGCTCGGCATCGGCCCCGACGCCTGCCTGAAACGCAACCCGCGCCTCGTCTACGGCCGCATGACCGGCTGGGGGCAGGAGGGGCCGATCGCGCAGGCGGCGGGGCACGACATCAACTACATCGCCCTCGCCGGTGTGCTGCACAGCATCGGGCGCAAGGGCGAGGCGCCGGTGCCGCCGCTCAACCTCGTCGGCGACTTCGGCGGCGGCGGCATGCTGCTCGCCTTCGGCGTGGTCTGTGCCCTGGTCGAGCGGCAGCAGTCCGGCAAGGGCCAGGTGATTGACGCGGCGATGGTGGACGGCGCCGCGCTGCTGGCCGCGGCGATGCACGGCATGCGGGCCGGCGGCGGCTTCAGCGACCAGCGCGGCACCAATCTGCTCGACACCGGCTCGCATTTTTACGACGTGTACGAGACGGCCGACGGCGAGTACGTCTCGATCGGCTCGATTGAGCCGCAGTTCTACGCCGAGCTGCTCGAGCGCGCCGGCCTCAAGGGCGAGCCGCTGCCGGCGCAGATGGACCGGGCCCAGTGGCCGGCGCTCAAAGAGCGCGTGGCTGCCGTGTTCAAGACGAAGACGCGCGACGAGTGGAACCAGATCATGGAGGGCAGCGACGTCTGCTACGCGCCGGTACTCTCGATTCCCGAGGCGTACGAGCACCCGCACAACAAGGCGCGCGGCACTTTCGTCGAGGTCGCCGGCGTGAGGCAGCCCGGCCCGGCGCCGCGCTTCAGCCGCACCCGACCGGAGATCAGCCGTCCGCCCGCGCACGCCGGCCAGCACACGAACGAAGTGCTGGCGCGCTGGGGCTTCGCGGAGGGCGAGATCCAGAAGCTGCGCGACGCCGGCGCCGTGGCCTGACGAGGTGACAGGTTACCGGTGACAGGTTGGTCCATCTCCCGCCTTCGCCGTCTCCTAAGCCCTGATCCCTGGCGCCCAGATCTGTTCCCGGATCCCTAACCTGCCACCTGTCCGTCTGGCCGGGTGGCGTTGGCGGGAGCAAGCCTGCGAAGCTGGGCAAAGACGGCCAACCGGCGCCCTGAGTGAGGCAGATGGCGATCGAGCAGGCGCGAGGCTCCGGCTACGTCGCGTTCTTTCGGCGCAACGGCGCCTTCCGCCGGCTGTTCCTCGGCCAGGTGATCAGCTTCTGCGGCGACTGGTTTCTCACCGTCGCGCTGCTGGACCTGGTGCTGCGGCTCACGCACTCGGCTTTCCTCGCCGGCCTGCTCGTCGTCGGCCAGTCCTTGCCGGCTTTTCTGCTGGCGCCGTGGGCCGGCTCAACCGTGGACCGGCTGGACCGCAAGAAACTGATCATCGTCATCGCCTCGGCGCAGACCGGGTTGGCGCTGCTGCCCATGCTCGCCCGCTCGGCCGAGCTGCTGCCGCTGGCCTACCTCGGCGTGATCGGCATCGCCGCCGGCGCTGCGTTTGTTTCGCCCGCGATCCAGTCGGCCATCCCGAACATCGCCGACGGCGACGATCTGGTGCTGGCCAACGTGCTGATGGGCTCGACCTGGGGCACGATGCTGGCGGTCGGCTCGGCGCTGGGCGGCATCGTCGTCGCCCTGTTCGGCTTGAACGTCTCCTGCATCGTAGACGCCGCCTCCTTCGCCATCGCGGCGCTGCTGATCGGCTCGATCCGCGTGCCGTTCCAGCAGCAGATCTCCCGTACGCGCGTCGCTTTCATCTCCTCGCTGCGCGAGGCGGCGCACTACGCCCGCGGCCACCCGCGCGTGCTGGCGCTGCTCACCTGCAAAGGCGGCTTCGGCATCGGCGCGGGCGCGGTGGTGCTGCTCAGCGTCTTCGGCCGCGACGTGTTCCACGACGGCTCCTTCGGCATCGGCATGCTCTACGCCGCACGCGGCGTGGGGGCGCTGGCGGGGCCGTTCCTCGTGCGGCGCTTCGGCCGCGACGACAACGCGCGTTACCGCCTCGTCGGCCTGTGCGGCATCGCGTACGGCATCGGCTACGCGCTGTTCGCGATCTCGCCGGCGCTGGGCTTCGCCGGGGCGGCGATCGCGCTCGCGCACGTCGGCGGCGGCGGGCAGTGGATGATCAGCTCCTATGGCCTGCAGCGCGAGGTGCCGGACAGCCTGCGCGGCCGCATGTTTGCCGCCGACTTCGGCATGGTCACGCTCACCACCAGCATCTCGACGATCGCGGCGGGCTTGCTGGCCGATGCCGTCGGCGCGGTGCCCACGGCGCTCGCGGGCGGGCTGCTGATGCTCGGCTGGGGCGTGGGCTGGGCGCTCGCCACCCGCCGGCTGTGGCGGGAGCCCGCGCCGGTGTTCGCGGACGGTGTCACCGCCCCCGCGGAGGCACCGACCGAGCCCCGCGGCGAGCGCACCACGGCCTGACACGCCGGTGCGCCAGTTTTGCCGAGCTTGCCGACCGGGGGTGAGGCGGTTTCCCACGCGAGCGCGATATAGTCAGCGGCGGGACGAGCCAGAGGCTCTCCAGGCTTTCGGAGGGAGATCGTGGCGCAGATATTCGAGGGAGAGATCCGCTTCGGCGTGCACGCGGGGCCGCAGCACACCACCTACGAGAACTACTCCCAGCTCTGGCAGACGGTGGAATCGCTCGGCTACAACTGGTGCTCCGTCTTCGACCATTTCATCCCGATCATGTCCGATCCGCTCGGCCCCTGCTTTGAAGGGCCGACGCTGCTGGCCGCGCTGGCGGCGCAAACCCGCCGTATCCGCTGCGGCATCCTGGTGATCGGCAACACCTACCGCCATCCCGCCGTGCTCGCCAAGATCGCCGCCACGCTCGACCACGTCTCCGGCGGGCGGCTGGAGTGGGGCATCGGCGGCGGCTGGTGGGAGATGGAGCACCAGGAGTACGGCATCGCCTATCCGACGATCGGCCGGCGTCTGCGCATGCTGGGCGAGACGGCGAAGATCCAGAAGGAGCTGTGGACGCAGCCGCGCTCGACCTTTGAGGGCCGCTACTACCAGCTCACCGACGCGCTCTGCGAGCCGAAGCCCGTGCAGAACCCGCTGCCGCTGTGGATCGGCGGCATGGGTGAGCAACTGACGCTGCGCGTGGTGGCCGAGAGCGCCGACGGCTGGAACACGTTCTGGATGCCGCTCGATGCCTACCGACGCAAGCTCGACGTACTGGCCGGCCACTGCCGCGTGGTGGGCCGCAACCCCGCCGATATCCGCAAGTCGCTCGTCGTGCAGGTTCTGGTTGGCGACGACGCGGACGCACGGGCGCGCGCCGAGCAGTTGCGCGCCCGCGGCCAGACGCCGCTGACCGGCGCGCCCGAGCAGATCGCGGCGGAGATGGTGCGCTACGCGCGCGAGGCCGGGGTGGGCGATTTCATCCTCGGAGCCCGCGTGCCCTACGACTACGCGAACCTGGAGCGCTTTATCAACGACGTGGCGCCCCTCGTGCGCAAGGAGACCGGCGCGGCGGTGGGGCGGCCGGCATAAGCCGAGCCGCCGGCCTCGCATCCGGAGGCGAGCCGCAGCGCCGGCGCAGTTGGCCGAAGATCTGGGGCCGCCGGCAGGCAACGCGCAGGCACGGCAGCGCGGGCCGGTTCATGCATGCGTCCGTCCCGCGGCAGCCACGATCTGCCGCCGCCGGCTGCCCCTGCCCCACCGCGCTGCCTGGCGCCCGCTGGATCGGAGCCGGCAAACCGGGTGGTTGTGGATCAGCGCCTTCGCAACGGGGACCGATACGACGTGAGTGAACACGCGGCGCCGTCGCAGCGGGCGGCCGGGTCCGAGTCCCGCTTCGCCCAGGTCGGCGGCCTGCGCCTGCACTATCTCGAATGGGGCCGGCCGGAGGCGCCGCCGATCGTGCTGCTGCACGGCGGCGGGCAGAGCGCGCACACCTGGCAGCGCGTCGCCGGCCGGCTGCAGCGCCGCTACCGGCTGATCGCGCCCGTCGCCCGCGGCCACAGCGACCACCCGGAGTCGCGCCTCGGCCCTGAGGACCTGTGGGCCGCGGCGGCGCGCGTGCCCTGCTCCGCGCTGGTGGTGCACGGCTCCGAGAGCGACATCCTCAGCCGCGACGCGGGCCAGCGGCTGGCCGGGGTACTGCCGCACGGCCGCTACGTCTCGGTGGCCGGCTCCGGCCACTCCGTGCAGGGCGACAATCCGCACAGCCTGAGCGAGGCGATCGAGCAGTTCCTGGCCGAGATCGGCTACTGAGAGTCCGGCGCTGCACGATCGACCCGATCGGGAAGCGCAGCGGCGCCTCGCGTGTGACCAGATCGATCGTCTGTTCCCTGACACGCGCTTGGTCCATCGCCGGCGGCGCCACCGTCTTCCGGGAAACGAGCGCCTCCCGCTAGCCTCCGGAACCGAGGTCGCCGCGATTGAAACGGTCGATCGCGCCCTTGAGGCCGGAATCGCGGATCATGGCCGAGAGCCGTTCGACCGGCGCCGAGGCGTGCAGGATCGCGTCGGTCTCGGCGCCGAGCATGACGGCGGTGCGGAAGCCCTGCACGTCCAGCGTGCGGTTGACGGACTGCTTCTTCAGCTTGAGGATCTTGGCTGGCACGACGGCGATGCGCCGCGCCGTTTCGCGCACGTCTGCTTCGAGGTGCGCCGCGGGCACGGCCCGGTTGGCGAAGCCCCAGTCGGAGGCGGTGCGCCCGTCGATCTGCGAGCCGGGGATGAACGACATCTCCTTGGCGCGCTTGGGGCCGACCAGCCAGGTCCACATCGGCGTGATGAAGCCGCCGCCGACCGGGATCGAGGGCAGGCCGATGCGGGCATCCTCGGCCACGATCGTCAGGTCGGTCATCACGCAAAGCTGGGTCGCGCCCGCCAGGCAGAAGCCGTGCACCTGAGCGATGACCGGCTTGGGAAAGTCCCAGATGCGCAGCCAGCGCTCGATGCGCCAGCGCAGGCCGTCGAGGTCGTCCACGGTGTCGCGGTGGCCGGAGCGGCCTTCGGCGCCCGGGCTCAGATCGTAACCCGCCGAGAAGCAGCGGCCGGCGCCGCGGATAATGACGACCCGCACCGTGTCGTCGCCCTCGGCTTCGTCCAGCACCTCGTCGAACGCGCGCATCATGCCGACGCTGATCGCGTTCAGCTTTTCCGGCCGGTTCAGCGTCAGGTAGCCGAGGTTCTCGTCCTTCTCCCAGAGCACCGTGTCATTGCGAGTCATCATCCCAATCCTTCGCGGCTTTGCCAGCGGTGAGCGCGGCGGGAACCCGAACCTGCGGATCCGCTCAACCGCAATTCGCCGGGCGTCGCTCGGCGCTTGAGGGCATCGTAGCCCCTCTCGATCTGCGCGTGGGGCGCAACGGTGGACCGGGCCGGGCGCGGCGATTACGCTGCGGGAGAAGACGGGATGGAGTGCCATGACAGACGCGAAGATCATCTACACGCACACCGACGAAGCTCCCCTGCTGGCGACGTACTCGTTTCTGCCGATCATCTCGGCCTACGCCGCGACCGCGGGGGTGGCGCTGGAGACACGGGACATCTCACTGGCCGGACGCATCATCGCCAGCTTTCCCGAATACCTGAAAGCCGACCAGCGCATCGGCGACGCGCTCGCCGAGCTGGGCGCCCTGACGCTCAAGCCCGAGGCGAACATCATCAAGCTGCCGAATATCAGCGCCTCGATTCCGCAAATGAAGGAAGCGATCGCCGAGCTGCAGCAGCAGGGTTACGCGCTGCCCGACTACCCAGACGCGCCGAAGACCGCCGAGGAGCGGGAGATCCGCGCCCGCTACGACCGGGTGAAGGGCAGCGCCGTGAACCCCGTACTGCGCGAGGGCAACTCTGACCGCCGCGCGCCTGCCTCGGTCAAGCAGTACGCGCGGACGCACCCGCACCCTATGGGCGCCTGGTCCAAGGACTCGAAGACGAACGTCGCGCAGATGTCCGCAGGCGATTTCCGCGCCTCGGAGCAGTCCGTCGTGATCCAGGCGGACGGCGCGCTGCGCATCGAGCTGGTGGACGAGAACGGCGAGACCGTCGTGCTGCGCGAGGCGGTGCCGGTGCTGGCCGGCGAGGTGGTGGACGCGAGCTTTATGAGCATCGCGGCGCTGCGCCCGTTTCTCGCCGCACAGATCGCGCGGGCGAAGGCGGAGAACGTGCTGTTCTCACTGCACCTGAAGGCCACGATGATGAAGGTGTCCGACCCGATCATCTTCGGGCACGCGGTGCGCGCCTTCTTTCCGACGCTGTTCGCCCGCTGCGGCGACGCGCTGGCCGCGGCCGGCGGCGACCCCAACGACGGCCTCGGCGCCCTGTTGCAGGCGGCGCAGTCGCTCTCTGCGGACGAGCGCAAGGACGTCGAGGCGGCGATCCGCCAGGACCTCGCCAACGGTCCGGCGCTGGCGATGGTCGATTCCGACAACGGCATCACCAACCTGCATGTGCCGAGCGACATCATCGTCGACGCCTCGATGCCGGCGATGATCCGCATCGGCGGCCGCATGTGGGGGCCGGACGGCAAAGAGGCCGACACGCTGGCCGTGATTCCCGACCACAGCTACGCCGGCATCTACCAGGCGATGATCGACGACTGCCGGGCCAACGGCGCCTACGACCCTGCGACGATGGGCTCCGTGCCCAACGTCGGCCTGATGGCGCAGGCGGCGGAGGAGTACGGCAGCCACGACAAGACGATTGAGATCCCGCGGCCCGGCACGGTGCGCGTGGTGGACCGGGCCGGCAACGTTCTGATCGAGCACAAGGTCGGCACCGGCGACATCTGGCGCATGTGCCAGACCAAAGACGTGCCGATCCGCGACTGGGTCAAGCTGGCCGTCTCCCGCGCCCGCATCACCGGCGCCCCGGCTGTCTTCTGGCTCGACGAGACGCGCCCGCACGACGCCAACCTGATCGCCAGGGTGCGCGAGTACCTGCCCGAGCACGACACCAACGGGCTGCAGTTCGAGATCATGGCGCCCAACGGGGCGATGGTGTTCTCGCTGCAGCGCATCCGCAAGGGCGAGGACACGATCTCGGTGACCGGCAATGTGCTGCGCGACTACCTCACCGACCTCTTCCCGATCATGGAGCTGGGCACCAGCGCCAAGATGTTGTCCGTCGTGCCGCTGATCGCCGGGGGCGGCATGTTCGAGACGGGCGCCGGCGGCTCGGCGCCCAAGCACGTGGAGCAACTGCTCAAGGAAGATTACCTGCGCTGGGACAGCCTCGGGGAGTTCCTGGCGCTGGCCGCGAGCTTCGACCACCTGGCGCGCACCACGCGCAACGCCCGCGCCAAGATTCTTGCCGACACGCTGGACCGGGCCACGGCGAAATACCTGAACGAGAACAAGGCGCCGGCCCGTCGCGTGGGACAGATCGACAACCGCGGCAGCCACTTCTACCTGGCGTTGTTCTGGGCCGAGGAGCTGGCGGCGCAGCATGAGGATCCGCAACTCGCCGCCGCCTTCACGGACCTCGCCAAGACGCTGCGGGCCCACGAGCCGACGATCGCCGAGGAGTTGCTTGCCGTCCAGCGCCACCCGGTGGACCTCGGCGGCTACTACCGCCCCGATCCCGCCAGGGCGGAGGCGGTGATGCGCCCGTCGAAAACGTTCAACGCAGACCTGTTGCGCCTCCAGCCCTCGTAAGGAGCGCCGAGCCGGCGCGTTCAGGGCCAGCGCGGCGGACGTGGCCGGCGGCTGGGCTGCGGTGATGCCTGCCGATCTGTGCGGCTTGAGGCTTGCTGACACGAGACTCCTGAGCCTCCGCACACGGCGGCAGGCGATCGCCCTGGCAAGACTCAAGACCGGCGGCGCACAGGCTGAGGACTACATATACACTTGCGCGCAGGGTTCCGCCTGCCTGCGCGGCGTACGCATCGTGGCGGCGTGGAATGCGGCGTGATGTTGGGATGTCCATCGACGAAGCGCGTGCGGCGTTCGCGCGCCGGGCCTGGGGCGTAGCTCGATCCGCGTACGCGAAGGCAAGCGATGCAGGCGCGCTCTCGCTCGATGACGTCGAGCGCTACGCCGTCGTCGCCCATCTCGTTGGCGAGGAGACGGAGTGCCGTGAGCTGCTGGCGCGCGGCTACCGGGAGTCGCTCCGCCACGCGGATGTGACCCGGGCGGTCCGCTTCGCCTTCTGGCTCGGCCACCAGATGATCTTCACCGACGAGATGGGCCAGGCGGGCGGCTGGTTTGCGCGGGCGCGCAGCCTGCTCTCCGAGCGTGGTGCCGACTGTGTCGAGTGGGGCTATCTGCTTGTTCCGGCCGGCATGGAGAAGCTCTGGGCGGGCGATGTCGACGCCGCCTGCAGCATTTTCGCTGAGGCGCTAGCGATTGGGAGGCGCTTTGCCGACCCAACCCTGCTGGCCATGGCTGGACACGGACGCGGCCGCGCCTTGATCCGGCTGGGGTTGCACGCCGAAGGCATGGCCACCCTCGACGAGGTGATGCTCGCCCTTACCGCGGGGGAAGCGTCCCCCATGCTGGTGGGTCACGTCTACTGCGGGGTGTTGGAGGCCTGCCAGGAGGTGTTCGACGTGCGCCGGGCGCGCGAATGGACCGCCGTCCTCTCGCGCTGGTGTGACGGCCAGCCCGACCTGGTGCCGTACCGCGGGCCGTGCCTGGTGCACCGTGTGGAGCTGATGCGGCTGCGCGGCGACTGGGAGGATGCCCTCACTGAGGCACGGCGCGCCTGCGCCTGGCTGTCGCTGCCGGCCAGCCCCGAGGGACCGGCCGACGCCTTCTACCAGCTCGGCGAGCTGCACCGCCTGCGCGGCGACTTCACAGCCGCCGAGGAGGCCTACCGGCAGGCCAGCCGGCTGGGGAGGCCGCCTGAGCCCGGGATCGCCCTGCTCTGGCTTGTCCGCGGACAGACGGACGCGGCGGAGGCGGCGATCCGGCGAGCGCTGGACGAGCTCGGCACGGCACCCGCGCGCCGAATCGAGTTGCTCGCCGCCCACGTTGAGATCCTGTTGGGCATGGGCAACACCGCCGCAGCCCAGAAGGCCGCGGACGAGCTTGCCGAGCTGACGGCGGTACTCACGGCAGTGCCGCTGCGGGCGCTGGCCGACCGCGCGGCAGGCAGCGTCCTGATCGCGCGAGGAGAGTCGCGCGCCGCGCTGGCGCCGCTGCGCCGCGCCTGGACGGCATGGCAGCAGGTCGAAGCGCCATACGAAGCCGCCAGGGTACGTGTCCTGATCGGGATGGCCTGCCGCGCCGTTGGCGACGACGAGTCGGCGGCCATGGAGGTCGACGCGGCGCGCTGGGTCTTCGAACGTCTCGGGGCGGTGCCCGACCTGGCACGACTGGATGCCGATTCCCTCGCCCCGGCAGCGGCGGGCGGATTGACCCGGCGGGAGGTCGAGGTACTCGGCCTGATCGCGGCAGGCGAGACGAACAAAGCGATCGCCGCCGCGCTCGTCATCAGCGAGCACACGGTCGCCCGCCACGTCCAGAACATGCTCCAAAAGCTCGGCGTCTCCTCGCGCGCCAGCCTGGCCGCCTTCGCGGTGGAACAGGGCCTCGCCCGACGCCCATCTGGTCAGAACTAACCACAACGCGGCGCTCCCGTTTGGTCGATCACCGCGATGGCAGGCGGAGCGCGCCCTCGTAACGTGGTCTTTGCGGAGGCGCGTCCGGGCGTCCGGCCGGAGCCCAGCACCGCCACCGTAAAGCCAGACGGAGGAGACGCTCATGATCGCGCTTGTCAATGCTGAAGAACTCGTGCGGCCGGTGGCGGATGAGATCCGCCTGATGGCGGCCCAGGCCGAAGCCGAGCGTCGGCTTCCAGACGAGCTCGTCGAACGGCTCATGGAGGGCGGGCTGTTCTCGATCTACACGCCGAGAGCGTTCGGCGGGCTCGATCTGCCCTTGCCCGACGCGCTCAGCGTCGTCGAGGAGGTGTCACGGCACGACGGATCCACGGGCTGGACCGTGGCCCTGGGCATCGCCAATGGCCTCTTCACGGCCGTGCTGCCTGAGGCATCGGCCGCCCGGGTGCTCGGAAGCGGCTCGGCCCTGATCGCCGGCGCACCGGCGTTCGGCGTGCGCGCCGAGCGAGCGGAGGGCGGCTACCGGCTTACGGGGCGATGGGCCTTCAACAGCGGCGCCCCCAACGCCACGTGGATCGCGGCGGCCGCGCCGATCGTCGCCGACGGCGCCCCACGTCTGGATGACGGCGGACAGCCTGAGATGGTGATCGCCTTCCTGCCGCCGGCCGATGTCCAGATCATCGATACCTGGTATGTCACCGGCCTGCGTGCGACGGGCACCCAGGACCTGTATGTGGACGGCGTCTTCGTCCCCGACGAGATGACCGGCGGCTTCGCCCTCCCCGCGGGCCCGCGACACGTGCGCGAGGTACGCCTCACCAACATCCCGTTCTTCTCCCTCGTCGGGCTCGCGCAGTCGCCGCCGGTGTGCCTCGGACTCGCGCGCCGGGCGATCGAGGAGTTCCGGCAGCTTGCGCTCGCCAAGGAACGCCCGTTCGGGCCACGGCTGAGCGAGCAGGTCCAGGCCCAGGTCGGCCTGGCGCACGCGGAGGCGCTCGTGCGCTCCGCCCGCACCTTCTGGTACGCGAACGTTCAGGCGATCTGGGACGCCGCCTCGCGCCGATGTGAACTCACGCCGGAGGCCCTGGCCGTGCTCCGCCTGTCATGCCTGACCGCGGTTGAGAACAGCGTGACTGCCGCAGATACGCTCTACCGGCTCGCGGGGTCGAGCGCAATCTTCCAGTCGTCGCCGCTCGAACGCTGTTGGCGCGACCTGCACACCGCCGCGCAGCACCTGCAGGTGCAGGACGGCCGCTGGGAGACCGCCGGCCGGGTCCTCTTCGGATTGGATCCGGGCAGTCCTCTGCTCTGAGCCGGCGCATCTGGGCCCGCAGGAGCGGGAGCGCCGGACCTGCTCCTCAAGCCGTCTGATTGATCAGGTCTTACCGTGGCGTCCTGCGTGTCGGTTGGCGTATCGGCAGCGCTCCTGTTCAGGGAGAGGCAGCGGCCGGCGCCGCCGCGCACGTTCGCCGTGGACTGCGGTTCCATGACCTATTGCCTGAGCGCGCCAGGGGGCGGCCGGGGAGAAGCGCTTCATCAAGGCGCACCGGCCCCGGGCGGCGTGGCGCCGCGGTGTGTACCGCTCCGCCGGCGCGGCTCAGGCTCACCGCAACCGCTGGAAGGCGTTGAAGACGTTTTCCATCATGCCGGCATAGGTCGCGGCCTGACCGGAGCCGTTGTACAGCGCGGCAAACGCGTGGAAGTCCTGGCGCTGCAGGGCCAGCAGGCGCGGCGAGTCGGCGGATGCGCCCCGGACGAAGTCGAAGAAGCCGATCAGCTGCGCCTGCGCGCTGCACGAGAAGGCGTCGAACATCGCCTGCACCGACGCGTAGCCGATCGCGGCGTGGTTGAACCCCATGATCTGCGGCGCTCCCATGCTGATCGCCCGTTTCGCGGCGGTGTCGTCGAGGCCGCAGGCAAACTCGAATACCTGCCATTCTGCCGATTGGTCGCCGTGGAATTCGCGCCACGCCTCCGCCGGAGACGGCCGCCAGAGATGACCCTGCCAGGGCTGTTCGTCGCCCGATGCGAAGTGCCGGGCGAACGCGTCGGGAGCGTGCCCGCCCCACTCGTCATGGAAGATGTGGTTCTCGAAGCGGATGATCATCCGGCCATCCGCCGGGAACGCCCGGCCGCCGGCCTCGATCGTCAGCACGGCCACCGCGGTCGCCGGGTCGATGCACAGCTCTTTGGACAGAGCGATGAGCAGTCCGCCGTAGCGGTTCCACGTCTCCGCGACCAGCCGCTCGGTGTCGGTCATGGCCGGGGCCACCAGGTGCTCCGACGGCGCCGGTGCGAGCGGTACGTTCGCAAAGTCCGGCCTGCCTCTGAGGAAGCCTTCCGGCAGAGGCTCGTGCCCAAAGGCGACGAAGCCGCGGTGCACGTATCCCTCTGTGCCGCAAGCCTGAACCTGGAGCCACTCACCCCGCTCGGCCAGCACGCCGACGCTCGTGCCGGGCGGCAGTGTGCGGAGCACAGGGTGAATGGTGCCGGGACCGGCACGCAGATTGAGCTCGGCGGTCGTGTGGCCGCGGCGCTCCGCCGTTTGGACGTCGGCCGCGGCGGGCGACTGCTCGCCGGGGGACGCCGCGTCGCCGGCAGCGAACTCCAGAAACGTTCCCCACAGCCAGCCGTCGCGTCCGTTCCAGCGGACAGGATAGTAGGCGTCGTGGCGCAGCGCGACGGCCGCGCCGGCAGGAACCACGCCGAGCACGGCAGCGTCCTCACCCAGCCGCCCGCGCAGGTTGGCGTTGACCAGCACGCGGGCCGGAAGAGCCGGCGGCTCAGCAACGGCGGCTGCCTGCCCGGCCTGGCCCGCGTGCAGGAACGGCGCGGGATCGATGTCCTCGCCGTGCCGGCGGTATTCCAGGTGCAGGTGCACGCCCGTCGAGACGCCGGTCGTGCCGATGCCGCCGACCGCCTGCCCAGCGGCGATCCGCTGGCCCACCGCCACGTCGATCCGGCAGAGATGGCCGAAGAGCACCTCGACGCCGTCGCTTCGCTCCACGATCACGCACTCGCCGTAGCCCGCGTTCGTTGCGGCGAGGCTGACCGTTCCGTTACTGGGCGAAAGCACGGGTGTGCGCTCGGACACCCCGCCGAAGTCGATGCCGGTGTGGTAGCCCTTGCGGTACAGGTGCCGAACACCGGGATCCGTGTTGCCGGGGCCGTACAGTTGCGTGATCACGGCGCCGGGCACCGGCGACTGCCAGCCCGCGGCCGGATCGTGGTTGAGCTCGCTCATCATCGTCGCTCCGACTATTGCCCCGGGCGCACGGCGCCGCGCCGGGAGCCCAGGCATTGGCACGGTGCGCACAACGCAGGGGCGGGTCGCCGGCCCAGCGGCTTCATTCCGCGTGAGCCGGCGACGCTGCGATTGCTCGTCTCCAGGGCCTACTTGACCTTCTGGATGACGAATCTCCGCGCGTTCCCGTCGCTGTGGTCGAACCACGGATTGCCGGTCATCACCGCGCGGAGGCCGGGTTGCTCGCCCGGGGTCACTGGTTGACCGTTCAAGGTCAGGAATGCGCGCGCCGGCGCATCCTCGCGGGTAATGGAGACCCAGTCACCCGACACAAGCGGCCGCGCGATGCGCGTGCCGTTGCCGGCGACCTCGCCGGCGACACAGAGCGACCAGAGGCATTGCGGATCGTTCGGATTCGGCGAGAACGCGGCGATCGCCGTCTGCGCCGCGCTATCGAACGGCTTCGTGCTGAGGTAGCGTTGCCCGGAACCGTTGCCGCCCTCAACTCGCAGGCCGATCTGCGTCTCCCGGGCGGCCATCACCTCGTGCGGCTGCTGGCCCGCCGCGCCCCAGCGTCCCTGCGGGTCAACGACCGTCATCGTGGCCACCGGGTTCGGAGTCGATCGATCCACCTTGGCCATGTATACCGCGGAACCGTTCGGATTGGTGTTGTTCAGCTTGAGCTGATAGTCCAGCGGCTTCCCCCGCTCGTATGGCGCGTTGTAGAGGACGACTTTGTCGCCGTAGCGAATGGTGCCATCGAGGGCGCCGCCGCTGCTGATGATGTACTGGTCTACCGCCTCGTCCAGCGATCGGCGCTTGCCGGCGATCGCCGGATCGTTCGGGAAGAAGTCGGCGGTGAGCAGTTCTGACAACCGTGCGAGCTCCGTGCCGGCCGGGATCGGCGCGGGACGTTCCTGCAGGCCGCTGAACCACTCATCGGCGATCTCGTGCATGCTGCCGATACCGCCGCGAAAGACGACGATGCCCCGCTCGATTTCGTTCTCCTCGTCGGACTTTTGCAACTGCTTGCGCGTTTCCGAGAGGCTTGCGCCGGACTTGAAGATGTCCATCTCGAGCTTCGCCTTCGCCGTGAACTCGTCTTCCCGCTCCCGCGACGCGAGCACCTTCGTGGTGAGACCGCTGACGCGCGAGTAGGCCATGCCGCCCAGCGACACTCGGCGGGTGAAGTGCGTGCCGAACTTCCGGATGAACTCCGAGTAGGCCCGCTGTTCCGCTTGCGCCCCCATTCCCCCCGGAAGCCCCTTCACGGCGTGGGCAAAAGCGGTGCTGATGCGCTTCTCGTCCGGGCCGTCCAGGTCCAGCGCGACGACGTGGTTCTGAACGTAGACGATGGCGTAGGTCGAGACCTGCTTGCGCGACTGTGACGCCTGGGTGATCTCCTTGAAGCTGTTGCTGGTGCTGAACTCAAAGCACCCTTCGATCCCAGCATTCAGCTCCAGCGTCGAGCTGAATTCGTTCTGAAAGTCGTAGCTGTTCTGGACGAGGGAGCGGAAGGTCTTCGCCTCCGTGTTGAACGGCGACTGCAGGCTGACGCCGTTCGGCACCACGTAGCTGCCCTGCTCGTAGCTGCCGCCGCCCGCGCGTGCGACATCGATCGCGTTTACGGTCTTGGCCAAACCGCCCAGGTTGAGCGGATCGAGCGAGAGCAGATCGTAGCACTTGCCGAGAAACTCGAGGCCGTTGAGTTCCGTTGCGTCCGACATGATGAACACTCCTCTTCGGCGTCATACGGAAGGCCGGCAGCGTGGTTAGGGCCACCAGCGACACGGTCATTGGCGTGGGCGAGCCGGCGCACTACCGCTTCGATCGGCGGGTGACGCTTCTGCCGCTACACCCAGACGATCTTCTTCTTCGAGAACCTGCGCACCTCCTGTTCGAGGTACCAGCTCCCGACCCGGGCGCCACTGACCATGAGGGTTCCAGGGTCCAGCCCCTTCCCCTTCGTGACGGTGATCTCGGCGGTCGTGCAGCGGTTGGCCGTCACGCGCTTGACCGCCGCCGAAGCGTGGCCGTCGCCAAGCAGGATGACGTCTCCGAAGTAGAGCGAGCGGATCTTGCCGCCGTCCTGCGTGGCGTCGACGATCCTCCGGTTCTGCCTGGTGATGGCGTCGTAGTCGAGCTCCGAATACCGACCCATGCCGGTGCCTCCCTCAGACAGGTACTGCTTTGCGCGGTGCTGCGGGGCAAACGGGTGAGACGTAGCGACCGCTGCGCGGATAGGACCGGGCCGCCGGGCGTACCGTGCTGCAGGTCAGGCGAGCGATCGGGCGTGTACGACCTTCTTGTCCGAAATCTTGCTGATCATCCGGTCGAAGTAATTCTGCGGCCGTGTAGCGTCGCGATGCTGCTTCGTCGTGGCACCGGTGACCGTCAAGGTGCCCGGATCGTCCTTCCGTGATCCCTTCGTGACCTTGATGAGGCCGCTGCAGACGGCGTCCGGCACGCCATCCAGGAGCCTGACCAGCGGCTTATCGTGGCCGTCACCGATCAAGAGGATGCTCTCCCCGTAGTACCCATCGTCCCAGAGAAAGCGATAGCTAACCTTCGCGCCATCCTTTGTCGCGTCGAGGTTCTTCTTGTTGCGCCAGGCGAGAGCCGCGAGGTCGATGCCGGAGCTGCTGGTGGTCACGGACACTCCTTCCGTCAGGATGCACTGCCTCATGGATGACGCCGAGCCAGGATTTGGCCCTCGTTTGCGGTGGTATCGCGAACGAGCGGGACTCACCCACCAGGCACTGGCCGAACGGGCTGGGGCCAGTGCCTCGGCGATCGCCGCCCTTGAACGGGGGCGAAGGCAACGCCCTTATCCCTATACCGTGGACCGCCTGGCTGAGGCGCTTCAGCTCGAGCCTGACGAACGTACGGCGTTCATCGCACTGGCGCGTTCACCACGCGCCGGCCGGAGCGAGCAGTCACCGCGACTACCTCGCGCCACGCCCCGGTCAAATCTGCCGGCGCCGCGTACACGTCTGATCGGGCGGGAGCGCGAGCTCGGCGCGCTGGTCGAGTTGGTCTCCAACCACGCCGGCCGTCTGGTCACGCTGACCGGCATCGGCGGTGGTGGTAAGACGCGACTGGCGTTCGCCGCCGCTGAGGCGTTACGCGCCACGTTCCCGGATGGCGTGTGGTTGGTCGAATTTGCCCCCATCGCCGACCCTGCGCTGGTTCCGCAGGCGGTCGCCGCGGTGTTCGACCTACCCGAAGTCGCGGGCGCCACGGCGCTCGATCGCCTGGCAGACGCCCTGTGCAGGCGGTCGTTGCTGCTTGTGCTCGACAACTGCGAGCACCTGATCGCCGCTTGTGCTGAACTCGCCGAGCGCCTGCTCGCCGGCTGTCCCAGCCTGCGGATCCTCGCCACAAGCCGTGAGCCCTTGCAACTCGCCGGAGAGTACCAGCGGCGCGTGCCACCGCTGGCGCTGCCCGACCCCGACCAACCCGCTTCCCCCGCGGAGCTGGCACGGTGCCCGGCCGTACAGCTCTTCGTGGAGCGCGCCCGCGCTGTCAACGCGGACTTCAACTTCACGGCGGGAAACGTCGACGCCGTAACCGGCATCTGTGCCCGTCTGGATGGGATACCTCTGGCGCTTGAGCTGGCGGCGGCTCGCGTGCGCGTGCTCGGGGTCGCGCAGATCCTGGAGCGTCTGGACGACAGCCTCCAATTGCTGACCGGGAACAGCCGGGCAGCGCCGACGCGGCAGCAGACGCTGCGTGCCACCCTGGACTGGAGCTACCAGCTGCTAACCGTGCCCGAGCAGGCGCTGTTCCGCCGTTTGGCGACGTTCGCCGGCGGCTGCGATATCGCCGCAGCGGAGGCTATCGGTGTCGGCCCTGACGTACAGGCTGCGGATGTGCTGGATCTGCTGACCGAGCTCCTGGACAAGTCGCTGGTGCTGGTTGAGGAGGAGACGGGGACTGCTTGCTACCGTCTGCTCGAGCCAGTGCGGCAGTACGCGATCGAACGCACGGCGAAGGGCGAGCTGGAGGCGACACGAGTCCGCCACGCGGCCCGGTATCTGGCGCTGGCTGAGCGGGCGGCGCCGCACCTGCGCGGTCCGGATCAGGTTGCCTGGCTGGCGTGCCTGGAACGCGAGTCGGGAAATCTGCGCGCCGCACTGAGCTGGGCGACCGCATTGGGCGAGCTCGAGACCGAGGCACGGTTGGTCGTGGCGTTGGCCCCGTTCTGGGAAGGCCACATGCATTTGCGCGAAGGGCGGCAAGCCCTCGAGGCGGCGCTCGCGAGACCGGTCAACGGCATCGCGCCCGCGCTGCGCCGGCAGGTGCTGATCGCGGCGGGCAGGCTGGCCCAGTGGCAGGGCGACCTCGACGGAGCGATCCCCTTGCTGGCGGAGAGCCTGACGGCCGCTGAAGCGGCGGCGGATCGGCGGGGGATCGCCGAGACGCTCGTCTGGCTGGGGATAGTCCAGATGCGCCGGATCGCCACTGGCGAGGCGGCCGATTTGCTGGAGGAGAGCCTGGCGCGGTTTCGCGAGTTGGCCGACGAACCCGGGATTGCGCTGGTGCTCCTGGCGCTCGGCACGACACGGGGAAATCAGGGTGACTACCAGCGGGCCTGCACGTTGCTCGAGGAGTGCCGGCAGCGCTCCCAGCAGCAGGGCGATCTGCGCACCGTCGCGATGGCGCGAACGATGCTGGGGACGTTCCTTCACTATGCCGGTGATCACGAGCAGGCCGCCGCAAACGTTCGGGAAGGATTGGCCGGCCACCTCCAGGTGGGCGATTGGGTGTTTCTGGTGCAAGGCATTCGGGGGGCGACCGCGATCGCGGCCGAGCCACGGCCGCGGCAGGCGGCGCGGCTGCTTGGCGCCGCCGAAGGACTGCGGGCGATGCTCGGCGCCAGTTCGCCGCCCAGGGACCGCGCCACCGATCAGCGGGTGACGGCAACGATCCGCGCCGGGCTTTCAGGGGGTCGAGTTCGCCGCCGCGTGGGCGGCGGGCCGCGCTCTGACGCTGGACCAGGCGGTGGCGGAGGCGCTGAACAGCATGGAGCCGTCTGCACAAGCGGCCGCCGTGAACCAGGCAGCGTTACCCGATCGCGTGCATGAACCGCTCACGCCCCGTGAACGGGACGTGACGCGCTTGCTCGCCAAGGGCTACAGCGATCGTCAGATCGCATCCGCTCTGGCCATCGCGGTGCGCACGGTGGGCGTCCATGTCCATCACATCCTCGACAAGCTCGACCTGCGCTCGCGCTGGCAGGTTGCCGACTGGGCTGCCGAGCACGCTAACCAGGAGGCCGCCGGCAGCGGCCACGAACACGGTCGTCCTCGATCTACACCTATGCCTGCACATGTCCATGCGGTGGCCGGATCCGGCACGCAACAGCGCCGCGCCGGCAGCAGGTATGCCCGGACGCTCTGCCAGGAGGATGGCCGGCCTACGTAGATTCTATAGAAACGCCACACAATCTACAGGATCGAGCGTACGAAGTCCGCGGGCGACGAGATCGTTGGGGCAGCCGGCCGGCTGGCCAGCGGGCACATAATCAGCATGCAGATAAACTTACGCACCGGGGCTCCGCCTGCCGGCGAGGCTTGAGCTGGGCACCGGCATGGAAGCCGCGTGGTGTTTGGGGTCTGCACCGACGAAGCGCGCGGCCTTCGCCCCAAACTGCGTCTACCTGCTCACGTCGCCGTGTTCATTCACGTTGCACACAGGGGGCGAATGACGAAAGATCGGTGAGTCAACGAGACGTGCCCTGCCCGTGAGCGAGAGCGCCCCGCCCATCAGGGGTCGGCGGTGTCCATGGAGATGGAGCGTGCCCAAGCAATCCCCGGTCCCCGATGACCTCGACAGGCCGTTCTACGACGCCTGCAACGAAGAGCGGCTGGTGGTCCAGCACTGCGCCGTGTGCAATCGCTTCCAGTTCCCGCCGCGGGCGATGTGCCCGAAGTGCGGGAACCGGGCGCTCGCATGGCGCGAAATTGCCGGTCGTGGCCGCATCGTGAGCCGCGTCGTCGTGTACGACAGCCCGGTGAGCAGACTCATCCCCGACCAGCCCTTCAACGTCGCGACCATCTCGCTCGACGAAGAGCCTGAGCTGACGATGTACTCGCACCTCCCGGGCGTTCCCGTCGACGAGGTCCCCATCGGCGCGGCCGTCGAGGTGATCTTCGAAACGACACCGGTCACGGGGCAAAAGGTTCCCGAATGGCGGGTCGTGAGCTAAGGGAACCCGGCTCAGCCACCCGCGCGCCGCGCAACCGTCGGAGACTTTCCCCGAGCGCCGCGCAACCGTCGGAGACTTTCAAGGAGCCCGAGGAGTGCCACCAATTCCGATCGCGCCGAACGCTTGGCATCGCAACCGCGAGGGGCTTGGCCTCTGGGAAGGCCGAGGAAAGGTCTGCGCCACGGGCGTCGGGACTTCACCCACCGCCCGGCGCTGGGACGAGAAGCCCGAGACCAGCATGGGCGCCCTCACCATCATCGCGATCCGCGAGGCGATCGAAGACGCCGGCATCTCGCCGAGCGAGATCGACGGCATCGTCTTGACCGCTGAGTCGACCACGGGTGTCTCGAATGATCCGAACACGCCGCCGCCGCCGGGCTGGGATCGCGTCTTCAAGATGGTCGACTTCCCCCAGGCGGGCATCACGCGCGGGGACATCGACTGGATCCTGCTGAATATGCCGGAACTCACGAACGTAACGTTCAAGATGTACGGCCCGATCTGCATGTCGGTGTCGTTCACCACCGCGGCCGAAGCGGTCGCTCGCGGCCTCACCAACACCTGCCTCGTGGTACGCGGCTGGCACAACCTCGCCGGGCGGTACTACGTCGGCCAGGGCGCCGCGGCGCGCGACACCGTCGCCAGCCCGGCGAAGTACGGCGGTATCTGGGGCACGCCGGCCTGCGCCACCACCGCGATGGTCTTCGAGGAGTACTGCCAGAAGTATGGCAAGAGCCACGACATGATGGCCCCCTTCATCGTGGAAGAGCGTCGCAACGGCCTGATGAATCCGGACGGCTACTACACCCAGCACCGGCCGGAGATGATTACGAAGGAGGACTACCTCCAGGGCCGCTGGATCGCGAAGCCCGCGAACATCTACGACAATGACCTGCCCATCCAGGCAGCGCTCGCGGTCGTCTTCACGACCCCCGAGCGTGCGAAGAACCACAAGCCGAAGCCCGCCTACGTCCTGAGCCACGGTCAGACCAGGCCAGAGCTGCAGGGCGTGCAGGCCAGACTCGAGCAGTGGGAACGAGCAAGCGACAGGATGGGGCGGATCCTCTACGAGGGCGCCGGCATCGGGCCGGATGACCTGTCGTTCGAGAACATGTACGACGGATTCACCCTCTTCCACCAGTTCCACCTCGAGGGCCTCCGCTTCGCCGCGCGCGGGGAGAAGCGGGGCTACGCCCTCGATCTCTACCAGACCGACATCAGCATTGAGGGCCCGAACCCCGTTTCACCGAGCGGTGGCAACAACGGGAACGGGCGCACACGCTGGTGGAACCACCGCGACAGCATCCTCCAGATCCAGGGGCGGTCGCCGTCGCAGATCACGAGGCCGGCGCGCTACGGCGTGTCGGGGGCGCATGTGCCAAACTACTGCGACGCCCTGATCTGGGGCGCAAGTCCCGATTAGCGTTCGTGCGTCCCGGCGCAAAGCTCCGCACTCACCGCGCCCGCCATCGACAGGGAGCCGCTGGGCCTTTTGACTCGTACTCACCACGTGAAGGAGCAGGGAAAGGTGGCATACCTCATAAGCTTCGATATCGACGGCACCCTCGAGTTTGGTGACCCGCCCGGGGGGATCACGGTCGAGATGGTGAGAAGGGCCAAGGAGCTCGGGTTCCTTATCGGCAGCTGCTCCGACCGCTTCCCTTCGGCGCAGAAAGCCCTGTGGGAGGCGCGCGGTGTCGCGGTGGATTTCGTGGCGGCGAAACACATGCTCGACGACATCAGAGCGCGCTTCCAGGCGGACAGATACCTCCACATCGGCGACCGGGAACTCGACCAGCAGCTCGCGGCGCGCGCGGGCTTCGAGTTCCTGTGGGACCACGAGGGTGTCGCGGAGCCCTGGCTCGCGTGGCTCGATGACATGACAAATATCCCTGCCGAACGGGCTTAGACATGGTTTCAAAACCGGTGGGCGATCGGCCCGGCACGCCAGCCAATTTGCCGCCGAGCCGGTTTTGAAACCATCTGTCACGCGCCAAGTTCGGGTGGTGGCACGGCGGCTCCCCGGGTCCAGGAGTCGTTGGCCCCTGGCGGTGAGGCGGCCCTGGTGAAGATCGGACTGATCTCCGATACCCACATCCCTGCGGCCGGCAAGGAGCCGCCCGCCGAGGTCGTGACTGCGTTCGAGGGCGTCGACCTGATCCTCCACGCGGGCCACGCCTACGTGCCCTCGTGCATCGAGTGGCTGGAGCGGATCGCGCCGGTGCGGTCCTCCGAATCGTGGGTGGAAGGATCCGGGGAGAGCCTGACGAGAAACGGCCGGGCGCAGGTGATGGAACTGGAGGGCCACGCCGTCGGGATGGCCCATGAGCTGATCCTCAGGAGCCTCGGCGACGACGTGCTCCCCGGGGCCATCACAAGAGGCTTTCCCGCGGATGAGTCGCTCACTGCGGCCCTCGAGCAGATTTTCGGCAAGCCGGTCGACATTGTCGTGTTCGGCTATACGCACGAAGCCATGGTGGAAGTGCACGATGGCGTGCTCCTCGTCAACCCCGGCAGCCCGAGCCTGGTGCGGCAACAGGTGCGGCTCGGCACGGTGGCCATCCTCGAGCTGACACCAGAGGGCAGAGAAGCAAGAATCATCGACCTTGCGACTCTGGCGCCCGCCGGCGCCTGACCGGCCGCGGCGTGCGCCGCATCAATACACCCCCGCCGTGACGAGTTCCCTTTCGGCCGATGCGCGAGTTCGAGCGGATCATCCGCGAGGACGGGCTGCACGGGCTGATGCTCAACCCCATGGACGAGCGGATCCCCGCCAGCGATCGGCGCTACTACCCGCTCTACGCGAAGGCGGCAGAGCTCGGCCTGCCGGTGCGTA
>DATGEL010000057.1 GCA_035310145.1 Dehalococcoidia bacterium | reverse complement strand
GCGCCTGGCCGCCAGCTTGCGCACGTGGCGTGCTTCGCCTTCATCCTTGGCAGGGCGAGCAGTGAGCAACTGGGGCATGACACCCCCCACTGCCGGGTCACGTCACGCCTGACGTATCGCCGCTTCCATTGAGCAACGCGGGAGTAGGGGAAGGGGAGATCTCGGGACGGATGGCTAGGGCTGAAGGCGTGGCGCAAAGCTCCCCTCTCCCAGGATTGGGAGAGGGGCCGGGGGTGAGGGCCGGCGCCTACGGCACCAGCACGGCGCGCGTGACTTCGGTCTGCTTGCCGCTCCATTCGGCGATCGGGAAGGCCTCGTTGATCTGCGCCAGCGGGAAGCGGTGCGAGACCAGCTCCTCGAACGGATAGCGGCCCTTCGCCCGCACGAGGAAGCCGAGAGCCATGGGCAGGATGCTGGGACGGTACATGGCCGAGCCCATGATCTTCTTGCCGCGCAGCAGTTGCGACGGGTAGATCGTCGCCGTGCTGTCCGGCACGATGTTGCCGATCTCGACGAAGGTGCCGCCGTTGCGCAGCATGGCGATCCCTTCCGACATCAACGAGGCCAGCCCCACCAGCTCGAGCACGAGGTCGGCCCCGCGGCCGCCGGTCAGCTCACGCACGCGCTGGATGCGGTCCTGCGGCGCTTCGTAGTCGCTGATGTTGACCGTCTCATCGGCGCCGAAGCGCTTCGCCAGCGCCAGGCGGTGCGGGATGCGGTCGAGCACGATCACGCGCTCAGCGCCCATGTCCTTCGCCATCGCCGTGGCGGAGAGGCCGAGGCCGCCCGCGCCCTGGATCACCACCTGCTGACCCTCGCCGCAGCCGGCCGCCGTCAGCCCCTGGGTCACGGTGCCCATCGCGCAGTTCACCGGACCCAGCACATCGTCGGACAGCTCGTCGGGCACGCGGAAGACTGGATGGCCGGGCGGCAGGTAGTAGTAGTCGGCGTAGGTGCCGACGAAGTGCGGGAACTGATCGACGGGCCGGTAGGCGCCGCCGTTGGGGCAGAAGTTCGGCTCGCCGCGCAGGCACAGGTGGCAGCGGCCGCAGGGGAAGATGGCGGAGTGAATCACGCGGTCGCCCTCATGCAGCGGCATGCCCAGCGAGTCGGTCGTGACGCCTTTGCCCAGCTTGAACACACGCCCCGCGCCCTCGTGGCCGAGCGCCCGGCCGGCCGGCGGCAGCGGAATCGACGCCTGGTCGCCGCGCCAGGTGTGCAGGTCTGAACCGCAGATGCCGGCCTGCGCCATCGTCAGGAGCACGGCGCCGGGTTCCGGATCGGGCACCGGATACTCTTCCAGCTCGAACGGCTTGCCGTACGCTTTGATCACGGCCACGCGCCCGTTCATCGCTCACCCTCCGCCTGCTCGTCCTGTCTGGCCTGCGCCGGCTCTGCGCTCGCCTACACGCCCTTCCAGGCTGGCTGGCGCTTCTCGGCGAAGGCGCGCGGGCCTTCGATGCGGTCGGCCGAGGCCATGTGTGCCTGGGCATTGTCGTACGAGCGGCGCAGCGCCGACTCCAGCGGCAGATCGAGTCCGGTCATCGCCGCTTCCTTGGAGGCGCGCACGGCCAGCGGCGCGCACTTCATGATCTCGGCGGCCCAGCGCTCGGCCGTGGGCATCAGTTGCGCGGCGGGCACGACCTCGTTGACCAGTCCCCAGCGGTGCGCCTCAGGCGCCTCGATCGACTTGCCGGTGAGGATCATACCCATCGCAATCGTCATTGGAATCTTGCGCGGCAGCCGGTGCACGCCGCCCGCCCCGGCGATTAGACCGACGCGCGGCTCCGGCAAGCCGAAACGGGCGTGCTCGGCGGCGATCACGATGTCGCAGGCCAGCGCCATCTCGCAGCCGCCGCCCATCGCCCAGCCGTTCACAGCGGCGATCAGCGGCTTGAACAGGTCGAAGCGGCTGGTGATGCCGCCGAACCCGCCCTTCAGCGGCGGCCTGGAGCCGGAAAACTGGCCGGAATTCTGCGCCGTGAACTTGAGATCGTTGCCGGCGGAGAAGGCACGGTCGCCCGCTCCCGTGAGGATCGCCACCCAGGCGTCCGGATCGACGGCGAAGCCGTCCCAGATTTCGCTCAGCTCTTCGCTCGCCGGCGGATGCAGCGCATTCATCACCTCCGGGCGGTTGATCGTGACATAGGCCACGTGCCCGCGTTTTTCGTAGGTGGCGTACTGGTAGGCCATCGAGGAACCTCACCTCCGTGCGTTTGCGCCGGGGTTCTGCGGCCGGAAGGCCGGCAGCCACCGAGAGTATTGAGCAGAACCCGCCCCCCGTCCAGCGGGCGCCGGGAGTCGTCTGAGGGCAGATGAACAGTCCAGCAGCACTGGCGCTACGCCGGCGGCTCGCTTGCGATCACGCCCGCGGCCTCAAGCGCCGCCAGCTCGTCGTCGCTCAGTCCCAGCTCGCCGCCGAGCACTTCGCGGTTGTGCTCGCCCAGGCCGGGCGCGGGCCTGCGGCAGCTCGCTGGCGTGGCGCTCAGGTGCGCCGGGAAGCCGGGGAAGACAAACGTGCCAGCGTCCGGGTGCGTGATCGGCAGGTAGAAGCCGCGAGCCGCCAGATGCTCGCTTTCGACCAACTCCTGTGCGTCGAAGACGGCCACGGCGGCGATGCCGGCGGCTTGCAGGGAGTGCATCAGCTCGATGTGCTCATGCTGCGCCGTCCAGGCGCCGATCGCGGCGTCGATCGCCTCCTGCTGCTCGAAGCGCTGCGCGAGTGTCAGGTTGGGTAAGGAGGCTTCAAGGCCAGCGAGCGTGCGGAGTGACCGCCACTCGGCGTCGCTGGTGATGCTGATCGCGATCCAGCGATCCTCGCCGGCGCAGCGATAGCAGCCCTGCGGCGCGAATTCGGGGGAGCGGTTGCCGCGGCGCGGGGCATCGGCGCCGCGCACCTGCGCCGCCAGCACCTCTTCCCCGATGAAGTCGATCATGCCCTCGAGCTGCGCAAGCTCGATCGCCTGGCCGCGATGCTCCGGGTCGGCCGCGCGGTCCCAGAGCGCGAGGGTGATCGCCGCGGCGGCGTGCAGCGCGGCGACCGGATCAGCCCAGGCGACGCCGGACTTGTACGGCCCGCCGTCCGCGTAGCCCATCAGGCTGGAAAGCCCCGCGGCCGGTTCGATCATCGTGCCGAGCGCCACCCAGTCGCGCGACGGCCCGCTCCAGCCGAAGCCGGGCACACCGATGTAAACGATCCCCGGATTCAGCTCCCTCAGCCGCTCGTAGCCGAGGCCGAACTGCGGCATCACGCGCGGGCTGTAGTTCTCCAGCACCACGTCGGCGGTTTTCACCAGCCGCTCAAACAGCGCCTTGCCCGCCTGCGAATCGAGCTGCAGCGTGATCGCCCGTTTGTTGCGGTTGAACTTGTTGAACATGCCCTCGCGGTTCCAGGGCCGCCTCCCAGCCTTGCCGTGCGGATAGCGCCCCGTGCGCGCCGCGTACGTGTCGCTCACTGCCTTCGGGCCGCGCGACCAGGTTGCCTCAACGCGGACCACGTCGGCGCCGAGGTCGCCGAGAATGCGACTGGCCAACGGTCCCGCCCATACGCGCGAGAGATCCAGCACGCGAACGCCGGCCAGTGCTGTCGCGCTCTCAGCCATCGGCGGCCTCCGCACCGGTCGCGGGCTGCTGCAACGTGTCGAGCGTCATGGCCGCATCCGCGTCACGGCACGGCGCGGGCAGCAAATGCCAGGCATGGCGCGAGAGCCGGAACGGCGCGCCGGGGAAACGCAGCGTTCGGCCTTCGAGGTCTACCGTCTCGAAGAAGCCGCGGGCGGCGAGGTGCGGATCGTGCAGCAGCTCCAGCATTCCCGGCACCGGCCCGACGGGCACCCGCACCGCCTGGCCGAGTGCAACGATCTCCGCGACCGTGTGCGCCATGAGCCAGGGCAGGATCGCCGCGTCGAACGCCTCGTAGTGCTCCAGCCGGTCGAGGCCGGTGGCGAAGCGCGCATCGGCGAACAGGTGGCCGATACCGATCACGTTGAGAAAGCGCTCCGCGGTGAGGTCGCTCGCGGCGCTGACGCCAACGTAGCCGTCCTTGCAGGGATAGATCGTAATCGGGTGCGCCGAGCTGTAGCGGTTGCCGATGCGCCGCTCGATCGTGCCGCTGTGCGTCCACTTCACCGACGTCCACTGGTGCAGGCTGGCCATCGCTTCCATGTGCGAGACGTCGATCGTCTGCCCCGTTCCGCAGGCTGCGCGGTGGCGCAGCGCGGCCATCGTCGCGATGAAGCCGTAGGCGCCGGCGGCATACTCCGCCTGCCGGCCGGCGCCCTGCAGCGGTTCTCGATCGGGCTCGCCGGTGACATACATCTGCCCGCCGGCGGCGTAGTCGGTGAACGGCGTCGAGCGGTAGTCCTTGTACGGCCCCGTGAGGCCGAACGGCGAGACGTAGAGCTTGACCAGGCGCGCGTTCGAGAGGCCGCCTGTCTGCGGCCGCAGCGGCTCCGGCGACGAGCTTTCGATCACGACATCGGCGCGATTGAAGAGTTGGGTGAGCAGCTCGTGGCTCCTGGCCGACTGATGATCGAGGCAGACGCTGCGCTTGCCCGCGTGCAGCCAGGCGAAGAGGGTACCGGCGTCGCCCAGCCGTTCGCCCAGCAGGCGGTTCGGATCTCCGCCGGGCGGCTCGATCAGCAGCACGCGTGCGCCGAAGCCGGCGAAGAGCTTGCCCGCGTAGCCGCCGGCCACCGAGCCGGCCAGCTCGACGATCAGCAGGTCCTGAAACGGTTTGGCTGGTTCGGCTGACATCGGTTCCCCACGCGGCCGGCGCATCGAACGGTGTGCGCCGACGGCGGCGCCGGTTGCAGCATAGCGCCTCGACTGCTCGCGGGCGATTCGGCGCCGCGCCATTGCGGCAAGCGCGGCGAACGGTAGGATGGCGGGGAGACGGACGTGGGCGAGGGCACAGATGACGTGGCAGGCCGAGGTCGATGAGCTGTGGCGGCGCCGTGAGCTGGCTCAGCAGATGGGAGGGCCGGAAGGGATCGCTCGCCAGCACGCAAGCGGCAAGCTCACCGTGCGCGAGCGGATCGCGGCGCTGGCCGATCCCGGCTCCTTCCGCGAGTTTTTGGGCTTGCTGGGCAGCGCCGAGTACGACGGCGCCGAGCTGGTGAGCTTCACGCCGAAGGGTGCGGTCGATGGCTTCTGCACGCTGGACGGGCGCAAGGTCGTGGTCAGCGCCGGCGATTTTACCGTTCGGGGAGGGTCTGGCGGCCGGCGTGAGGGCGGCGGCCTGGGCATGGAGCCGCCCGCGAACCGCCGTGCACTGGAATGGCGGCTGCCCTATCTGCGCCTGCTCGACGCGGCAGGCGGCAGCGTGCGCGCCTTCGAGGAGCTGGGCCGCACATACCTGCCAGACGGCAACGTGATGTCAGCGATCGACGTGGAGCTGCTGCGCGCCGTGCCGGTCGTCTCGGTGGTGATGGGCTCCGTCGCCGGGTTGCCGGGCGTCAATGCCTGCCTCGCGCACTTCAACATCATGGTGAAGGGTACGAGCCAGCTCTTCCCCGGCGGTCCGCCGGTGGTCAGAGCAGCGCTGGGCTACGAGATCATCAAAGAGGAGCTGGGTGGCGAGCAGATCCACGTCTATCACAGCGGCGTGGTGGACAACCTGGCCGAGGACGAGGACGATGCCTTCTGCCAGGTCCGGCGCTTCCTGAACTTTTTGCCGTCGAACGTCTGGGAACTGCCGCCGCGCACGGAAGCCGATGACGACCCGTGCCGGCGCGACGAGTCGCTGCTCTCCGTGGTCCCACGCGACCGGCGCCGCGCTTATGACGCGCACCGCATCGTCACTGCGGTGGTCGATCGCGATTCGTTCTTCGAGATCGCGCCCTTCTACGGCCGCGCGCGGATTACCGGCATGGCGCGGCTCGACGGCTACGCCGTGGGCGTGATGGCGAACAACCCGATCTTCGGCGGGGCGACCGACGTGGCGGCGGGCGAGAAGGTGATGCGTCTGATCCAGCTCTGCGACACCTTCCACCTGCCGCTGATCTCCTTCGCGGACGAGCCCGGCTTCATGGTCGGGCTGGAATCGGAGAAGCAGGGGATCGAGCGCGCCGGCGCCCGGCTCGTGACCGTGACCTGCAGCAGCCGGATGCCGTGGGCCACGGTCGTGGTCGGGCAATTGTACGGCGTGGCGGGGCAGTGCCAGCAGCGGCCCAGCGGCATGTACCAGCGCTACGCCTGGCCCTCGGCGCGCTGGGGCTCCATGCACATCGAGGGCGGCGCCAGCGCCGCCTACCGGCGCGAGATCGCCGCCGCCACTGATCCCGAAGCGAAAAGAGCCGAGATCGAGGCCCGCTTGCAGGCGATCGCATCGCCGTTTCGCACGGCAGAGGCGACCGGGCAAGACATTATCGACCCGCGCGACACGCGCGCGCTGCTCTGCGAGTTCGTCGCGGAGGCGCAGCCGATCCTGCGTACGCAGCTGGGCCAAACGGCGCCGCCGTACCGCCCTTGAGCGGCGGGGAGGGGCTCAAGACCGCGGATGGCAAGGGGCTCAGATGACCTCGTCGGCCCGGAGCCTTGCGATCGCCTCCCAGTCGTAGCCCAGCTCCGCCAGGTAGCGCTCCGTGTGGTCGCCGAGCTCAGGCGGCGGCCCCTGCGGCACGGTCGGTGTTCGCCCGAACTGGATCGGCGAGCCGGCGACACGGATCGTGCCCAGGACAGGGTGCGGCAGCTCGGCGAGATAGCCGTTCACCCAGGCCTGCGGATCGTCGAGCACGTCGGCATAGCTCTGCACCGGCGCGCCGATGATGTCGTGCGCGACGAACAGCGCGAGCCAGTGGGCCGTCGTCTCCTCGCGGAAGCGCGACTCGAACGCCGCCACGATCTGCGGTACGCCTGCTGCCCGGCTTGCGTCGTCTGGATGCTGTTCCGCAAGCTGGTCGAGCCCGGCCAGGGCGCAGAGCCGCTTGAAGCGCGGCGTGTTCACGCCGCCGACCACCAGGTAGCCGTCGGCCGTCTCAAACGAGCGCCAGACGCCGCGCGGCGAGATCAGCGGGTGCCCCTGCCCCGCGCGTCCCGAGGCCGCGCCGAGCATCGAGGCCGTGTCCAGCTCCCAGGACTGCAACGCGATCTGTGAGCCGTAAAGCGAGACATCGACCTCCTCGCCCTCGCCGGTGCGCTCGCGCTTCACCAGCGCGGCGAGAATGCCGGTGCACAGGTAGATCGCGCCAACCTGGTCGGCGATCGCGGCGCCGGCGGGCATGGGAGGGGCGTCCTCCGGCCCGGTGACGGCCATGATCCCGCCCATCGCCTGGCCGACAATGTCGAGTCCGGGCCGTTTCGCCTGGCCGCCCAGCGGCCCGAAGGCGGAAGCGCTGGCGTAGACCACGCGCCGATTCACGGCCCGCACGGCGTCGTAGCCGAGGCCGAGCCGTTGCATCACGCCGGGGCGCATGTTGCTGACCACGATATCGACGCGCGCCGCCAGCTCGAGCGCGATCGTGCGGCCCTCGGGCCGGCGCACGTCGAGCGTGATGCTGCGCTTGCCGCGGTCGTGGGCGACGAAATACGGCACCGGCTGCGGCGTGCTGACGCCGCCGGCGCGGCCGCGTTCGCCTTCGCGCCCTTCGACCTTGATGATCTCGGCGCCCATGTCGGAGAGCAGCACGGTGGCGTACGGCCCCTGCTGCGCCCAGGTGAAGTCCAGTACGCGGATGCCGTCCAGCGGTCTCGCCATCGATCGCCTCCCTGGCGCCCGTATCTGCCTCGCATCATGGGCGATGCAGAAGCGCGGAGCTACCGGCGCGGCGTGTACTCGCCTCGGCTTCCGCGGAGCGCCGACCCGCGGAGCCGCGGAGGATCCGCGATAAATCGCAGGAAAACCTGTGCTGCGTGGTTCCTGTTGCGCCACACGACGGCGTAACATGCCGACGAGCGTGTGCCCGCCTGGATCGCCGGCGCACGCCATCTCGCGTGCTATCCTGGCCGGCTCCCTCGGGGCCGGCGCGGCGCGGTTACGGTGGCTGATGCGTTCGCGGCTCTTCCGGCTTGAGTACAAATGGCTCGTGGCGATCGTCTTCATGTTCGGGCTGTTCATGGACATCCTGGACAGCACCGCGGTCAACGTCGCCATCCCCCGCCTGCAGGCCGACTTCCACGCCCCGCTCTCCAGCGTCGAGTGGACGGTGACGGGCTACCTGCTCAGCCTGGCGCTGTTCATCCCCGGCGCGGGCTTTCTCTCCGACCGCTTTGGCACCAAACGCACCTTCTTGCTGGCGATGGCGACGTTTGTCATCGGCTCGGCGCTGTGCGGGCAGGCGCGCAGCATCGAGGAACTGGTCGCCTTCCGCTTCCTGCAGGGCATGGGCGGCGGCATGATGACGCCGGTGAGCACGGCGATCCTCTCGCGCGAGTTTCCCGGCGAGGAGCGGGCCAAGGCCTCGGCGCTGATCTCGGTGCCCGTGATCTTCGCGCCGATCCTCGGGCCGGTGCTCGGCGGCTACCTGGTCGAGTACACGAGCTGGCGCTGGATCTTCTACATCAACCTGCCGGTGGGCATCGTCGGCTTCCTGCTGGCGCTGCGGGTGCTGCGCGAGCACAAGGAGCCGTACGCGCAGGGCCG
>DATGEL010000056.1 GCA_035310145.1 Dehalococcoidia bacterium | reverse complement strand
GTCGAGCCCGGTGCCACCTGCGCCGTGTTGAGCGCGGCGCCCACGCCGGTGGTGACGCCGCAGCCGATCAGGGCGGCGGCGTCCAGCGGCATCGCGTCATCGATCTTCACCACGGCGTTCTCGTGCAAAAGCATCTTCTCGGCGTAGCTGCTGAGATTGGCGAACTGCTGCACCGGGTTGCCGTTCCAGGTGTACTTGGGCGGGTCGTCGCGCTTGCGCATCACGGCCGTGCGCGTGCAGAGATGCTGCTTGCCGGCCAGGCAGAAATCGCACTGACCGCAGAAGACGGAGAGGCAGGCGATCACATGGTCGCCCGGCTTGACGTAGTCGACGAGTTCGCCGACTTCCTCCACAATGCCCGCAGCCTCATGGCCCAGGATCGCCGGCGTCTGCATCGTGTAGTAGCCATCGACGAAGTGCAGGTCGCTATGGCAGACGCCGCTCGCCGCGGTGCGCACGATGATCTCATGCGCCAGCGGCTTGTCGTACTGAATTTGCTCTATCGTCAGCGACTGCTGGGGGCCGTGGAACACCGCCGCCCGCATCGTGCGCTCTGGCATGACCCTCTTCCTCCTGCCTGTCTCGAAGTTTCCGCCCTACTTCTGCGCCGCTACTCTTGAAGGAACGACAGGACCGCTTCGGCGGTTTGCTCGGGCTGCTCGGTCTGCGGCAGATGCCCCGCGTCCTTGATCAGTTCGAGCCGGGCGCCCTTGATTTCCGCCTGGAAGTCCTTGCCGTACCGCGGCGGCACAAGCTTATCACTCTCGCCCCAGATGAGAAGCGTCGGCGCCGAGATGCGGTGCAGCCGCTTGCTGAGGCCGCGGTTGGGAATCGGCCAGAGGTACTTCGCCGCCGTGGCCAGCGACTTCGCCCGCTCGAGCATGAAGGCGATGAACGCCTCGTTCTCCTCCGGCGGCTTCGAGGCGACCTGCGCCGTGGGCGATTGCGGGTCGTGGTAGAGCGCTTCGCCCAGCTCGCGCGGCATCATCGCAAAGAAGTCGGCCACGGGATACGCGGCGTTCCACAAGCCGAACGAATCCAGCAGCACCAGCTTCGAGAAGCGCTCCGGCTGCACCGCCGCCAGCTCGGCCGCGAACATGCCGCCGAGCGAATGGCCCACGATCGGCAGGCCGCGCAGCCCCTCGGCGTCGAGAAAGTCGAGGTAGTAGTAGATCAGGTCGGGCAGATCGAGCAGGTGCTCGGAGCCGGTCGAGCCGCCGTAGCCGGGGTGGCGCGGCGCGATCACGCGGCGCTTTTCGCCGAGCTTGTCGAGAAAGCGATCGGCCTCCAGGCCGAAGGTGCCGTGCAGGAAGAGCAGCGGCTCGCCCTTGCCCTCCTCTAAAACATCGGTCTTGAAGCGGCCGCCCGCGACCGAGACGTTGCGTTCAGTCATTGTCCTTGTCTCCCATCTGCTGCTGTGTAGCCGCCGCGTTCGGCCCTCACCCCCGTCCCCCTCTCCCAATCCTGGGCGAGGGGCGATCCTTGGGTGCTTGATCGGAGCCCTGCCGGGTTAACCGTACCGACCACGGAACGCTCATGGCAGGATCGTCTCCTTCCCTCCAGGATTGGGGGAAGGAGACAGGAGAGGATGAGGGCCGATGGGCCGAGCGCGACCGTGATCGGTGCGTTAGTCGCCGGCGGGGGCGCCGGCCGGCTGGCGACCGCCGCTGCGCTGGCCGCCGTTGACCGCGGCGGGCTGCTGGAAGCGCAGCGGACCGGGCATCTGCGGCGCGGCGATCGGGTGGATCCACCACTTGTCTTCCCACTGGCCATCCCAGATGCCGCGCAGGTTCGGCAACACCTTCGTCGCGGTGGTCCTGATGTTATCCATCGCCAGCTCGTGCGGAATCGAGCCGAACTGGCTGAGGATCATCAAGTGGCCGATGTGCAGGTCTTTGATCACCTGCTCGAGCTGTTCGGTCACCTGCTTCGGCGTGCCGGCGACGATGTTGCCCGCCTCCAGCAACTGCTTCCACGACATCTTCGGCGGACGCTCGCCGAACTGGGTGGTTTGCGAGAGCAGGCCGGCCTTGATCGTGTCGATGGTGCGGTAGCCCGGCGCGTCGGCGAAGCCCGGATAGACGTGCAGCATCTTGTTGTAAAAGTATTCGCCGTGCGGGCCGAACTTGTCCGCGACCTCGCTCTCCGTTTCGCCCACGGCCACGAGCTGGAGGAAGCCGCCCTGGTAGGGGTTCTTCTCCACGCCCAGCTCGTCGGCCTTCTTCCAGAAGCCGTCCATCACCATCTTGCCGCGCTTGAAGCCGGCATACGACAGATAGGCGTAGAGGTAGCCCTTCTGCAGCGACCAGCCCCAGGTCTCGATCGAGCCGCCGCCGGGAATCCAGATCGGTGGGTGCGGCTTCTGCAGCGGCCGCGGCCAGAGGTTGACGTAGCGCAGCTGCGTGTACTTGCCGTCGAAGCTGAAGATCTCGGGGTTCGTCCAGGCCTTGAGAATCAGCTCTTCCGCTTCGTAGTACTTATCGCGGAAGGTCGCCGGGTTGGCGCCGTAGGCGAAGTTCACGTCCATGCTGGAGCCGACCGGGAAGCCGGCAACCAGCCGCCCGCCGCTGATGCAGTCGAGCATGGCGAACTCTTCCGCCACGCGGATTGGCGGATTGTACAGCGCGATCGAGTTGCCGAGCACGATGATCGCGGTGTCACGCGTGCGGCGGGCCAGCGTGGCGGCCATGATGTTGGGCGAGGGCATGAAGCCGTAGGCGTTCTGGTGATGCTCGTTCACGCAGACGCCGTCGAAGCCGGAGACCGCCGCCAGCTCCAGCTCGTCCAGCGTGTCGTTGTACATCTGGTGGACCTTGAGCGGGTCCATCAGGTGGCTGGGCACGTCCACCCAGACGCTGCGGTAACGCTCGTCGAAGTCCTGCGGTAGCTCGCGGTAGGGCATCAGGTGGAACATCTCGAGCTTCACGGTGGTCTGTCCTCTCTGCTTACGGCTGGCGACGCGGCCGGCGCCCGCAGCGTATCCGGGTTGCCGCCGGTGCATGGCGCCGCGGCGATCGGCGCGGCTCGTTACCCCAACTTTGAACATGAAGGGCTGTTCGTGTCAACGTGCGCCTGCGGATTGCGTACATCGCGGCGCGATTCGTTGCGGAATCGGCCACACATTGACGCGGGCGCACCGATTGCACAGAATGGCGAACAACGGAGGCCGCCGGCTGCCCCGGCTTTGCGGCCCTCGCGCGGTTTTAGGGAGGCGACGGTGACGACTACCGCTCCTACCAACGCTGCCCACACACCCCACTCCGATGAATTCATCGAGGTCGCCGGGCTGAAGCTGCACGTCCTGCGCGGCGGCAGCGGCAAGCCGGCGCTGGTCCTGCATCACGACCTGGGCAACAACGGCTGGACCGAGTTTTACCGGGCGCTGGCCGGCTCGAGCGCGGTGGTCGTGCCGGAGCATCCCGGCTACGGCCAATCCGAGCGGCCGCAGTGGATGCGCAGCGTGCGCGACATGGCCGCCGTGCACCAGTGGGCGATCCAGGCGCTCGGTCTGAAGGATGTTTCGCTTGTCGGGCTTGGCTTCGGCGGCTGGATCGCAGCCGAAATGGCCTCGCAGGCGCCGGCCGACTTCCGCCGGCTGGTGCTGGTCGGGGCGATGGGCATCCAGCCGCGCGAGGGCGAGATTCTCGACCAGGCGCTCTACAACCACATCGCCTACGTGCGCGCCGGTCTGCACGATCAATCGCTCTTCGAAACGCTGTTCGGCGCCGATCCGGAGACCGACCAGCTCGAAGCGTGGGAGATCCACCGCGACATGACCTTCCGCATCGCCTGGAAGCCGTACATGTTCAACCCGTCGCTGCCGCACCTGCTCGGCGGCGTGCAGGCGCCGGCGCTGCTCGTCTGGGGCGACGACGACCAGGTTGTGCCGCGCGAGTGCGCCGATCTGTACGCCGCTGCCCTGCCGAGGGCCCGCATCGAGATCGTGCCCGACTGCGGCCACCTGGTCGATCTGGAGCAACCGCAGGCGCTGGCGAAGCTGGTGAACGACTTCCTTGCCTGAGGCGAGTGCTGAAGCAGCGTGAGCCCGCCGCGCCGTTAGGCGCCACCGGGCGCAGCCCGAGCGGGGTGGGCGGAGGGGCGGCAGCCCCGTCCGCAAGACCGCCGGAGGCCTCGAAAGAGACATAGCGATGCACCTGATGTATTTCACCGAGCAGCCGATGTCCACGTATTCGGAGGACGCTGGACGCGAGTTCGGCGCCACGGCGTTAATGTTCTCCAACCGCCATTTCAACGCTGAAGATGGCAGCCGGCTCTACAACGAGCGCATCGAGGAGTACCAGTACGCCGAGGAGATGGGCGTCGACGGCATCATGCTGAACGAGCACCACAACGCGCCGTTCTGCATGCAGGCCAAGACCAACATCTTCTGCTCGATCCTCGCCGCCGTGACCAAGCGCGTGAAGATCGTGCCGCTCGGCAACCCGCTGCCGCTGGCCGAGAACCCGGTGCGGCTGGCGGAAGAGCTGGCGATGATCGACATGATCTCGAAGGGCCGGCTGGTATCGGGCTTCGTGCGCGGCGGCGGGCAGGAGCAGCTCGCCACCGGCGTCAACCCGGCGTACAATCGCGAGCGCTTCGAAGAGGCGCACGACCTGATCGTCAAGGCCTGGACGACGCCCGGCCCCTTCCGCTGGGAGGGCAACCACTATCACCACCGCGTCGTCAATCCCTGGGCCGTGCCGCTGCAACAGCCGCACCCGCGCATCTGGATTCCGGGCGTAATCAGCAAGGAGACGGTGATCTGGGCGGCGGAGCACCGCTACCCCTACGTCTGCCTGAACACGACGATCGAGGGTACGCAGAAGATCTGGGCGCTCTACGACGAGGCGGCGCGCCGCGTCGGCTACCAGTCCGGGCCGGAAAACCGCGGCTACCTGCTGCGTGTGCACGTAGCCGACTCGCATGAGAAGGCGGAGCGCAACGGCCGTGAGTTCCTCTGGATGTCCGGCGAGTTCACGGGCCTGGCGCACCCGGTCTGGAGCAACCCGGCCGGCTACGGCTCGCCCAACAACCGCCGCGCCTTCGTGGAAGTGGCCGCGGGGCGCAAGCTGAACCCGCGCGCCGCGCCCTACGAGGTGCAGCGCCAGAACCTCTCGATCATCGCCGGCACGCCGGACGAGGTGATCCGCGATCTGCGCACGATCATGGAGGCGACGCGGCCGGGCATTTTCGCCTTCTGGGGAAACGACGGCCACGTCAGCCACGAGGACTCGATGTCCTGCATCCGCCTGATCGGCCAGGAAGTGATGCCGGCCGTGCGCGAAATCGGCAAGGAGCTGGGCCTCAACAGCCCGTGGGAGGCCGCCGCGCCCGTCTCACTCGCCTACTCCCACGACCTGCAGCCGATGGCCGCCGCGGACTGACGCCTGGACTTCGCTGGTCGGTGCTGAACTCGTGGTTCGTTGCCTGCTCCATCACTTGTTCGTGATGGGAACGGTCATGCCTGCCTTCGCCGCGTTGGTTTCCGAGCCGTAGCAGCGCACGGCCTGTGTTTGCGCATAGCGAGCCGTCCACGGGCCGTACGCGAAGCCGTCAGCGGTCACTTTGATCGGATGATCTCCCGGGCATTCCCAGGGGTGCGTGGGCGGCACAGCAACGGCTGGCCGCGGCGTGGGAGCCGCGCCATACCGCCCCGCTCCAGTGCAGCCGAGGCCGAGAATTGTCATGGCAGCGAGTGCAGCGCGAGTGGCCATCGCACCCTCCGGGGCTGGACACCGGCCAGTCTCTATGGCTGACGATACTCCTTCAACCGATGCGTCAGGCGGGGTGTGCCCAGAAGTTGTGGAAGCACGGTGCAGGGATGAGACGGAGGCGAGGCGTGGCGATGCAGTAGGGTAACGAGGAAAACAGAGCGACCGACCGTAGTGAGGACGGTCGGTCGCGCAGGAAGGGGCCGATGAC
>DATGEL010000055.1 GCA_035310145.1 Dehalococcoidia bacterium | reverse complement strand
CGAGCGTCGACGGCCAGCCGATGCCGTCGCTCGCGCCGATGCTCGAACGCGTCACGCCGGCGGTGGTGAACATCAATTCCAAGACCCGCGTGCGCGTGCGCAACCCGTTCATGCAGGATCCGTTCTTCCAGCAGTTTTTCGGCATGCAGAACGCGCCGCGCGAACGCATCGAGCAGTCGCTCGGCTCGGGCGTCGTGATCGATGCGTCCAAAGGCTACGTGGTGACGAACAACCACGTCGTCGACGGCGCCGACGACATCTCCGTCACGCTGCACGACGGCCGCACGCTGGCGGCGAAACTGGTCGGCACCGATCCCGACACCGACGTCGCCGTGATCCAGGTGCCGGCGGAAAACCTGACGCAGATCGCGCTCGCCGATTCGAGCAAGGTGCGCATGGGCGATTTCGTGGTCGCGGTCGGCGATCCGTTCGGCGTCGGCCAGTCCGCCACCGGCGGCATGGTCTCGGGCGTGAACCGCACGGGCCTCGGCGGACGCGGCTTCCAGAACTTCATCCAGACCGACGCGCCGATCAATCCCGGCAACTCCGGCGGCCCGCTCGTGGACCTCGGCGGCAAGGTCGTGGGCATCAATACGCTGGCCGCGGGCCAGGCGGAGCCGGGCGTGCAGGCGCAGGGCATCGGCTTCTCGATCGCGATCCACACGGCCAAGCCGGTCGCCGATCAGCTCGTCAGCTCTGGCCAGGTCGTGCATCCCTCGCTGGGCATCGGCTACGTGCCGCTGAACCCGGCGATCGCCGCGCAGCTTGGCGTAAACGCGAAGCAAGGCGCCGTGGTGTTGCGCGTGCAGCCCGGCGGCCCGGCCGCCGGCGCCGGCCTGCAGCGCGGCGACGTGATCAGCCAGGTGGACGGCCAGCAGCTACAAGGCGACTCGGGCCTGGCGGAGGCGATCAATCCGCGCAAGCCGGGCGACACGGTGACGCTGACCGTGCTGCGCGGCGGCCAGAGCATGCAGGTGAAGGTCACCCTCGGGCAGCTGCCGGCGGGCTGAGCGGTGGCCCTCATCCCCCGCTTCATGCCTCTTCCCCCGATTCCAGGGGAAGGGGAGATCTGCAAGCGGGGCTCTGGGGCTGAAGGTGCGGCGCTGCCGCCACCTGTGGGCCGTACCTGCGGACCCATGGCGGGGAGCAGCCAGCTCAAACGGCCGTGCCCGCCGCTCATGCGAGGGCCGCAGGCGCGGCGGGTCGGCCATATCGATGCAGCGTGAGCTGGCCGCGATCAGGCGCCGCGCCGCGCGGCAGCGCCGGCCGCCGCGCCGGGTGTCGCGCGCTCGTCCAGCCAGCCGCACAGCTCGGCGATGACCTCGTCCTTCTCCGGCTCGTTCAGCACCTCGTGCGCCAGCCCGTCGTACAGGCGCAGGCGCTTGTCGGTGGAGCTGGCGCGCGCGTAGAGCTGGCGGCTGCCGTCGGGATTGGCCAACTCGTCGGCGGTGCCGTGCACGATCAGCAGCGGCACGGCGATCGTCTCCATTCCTCGATCGATGCGGTTCAATGCGTCGACGAAGGCCCGCAGCATGCCGGCGCGCATCCTGCCGCGGTAGACCAGCGGATCCGCGTCGTAGGCCGCCGCGACCGCCGGATCTCGCGAAACCGTCTCGGCCTTGAGCCGGGCGAGCGGCAGGCCGGGAACGAGCCGCCCGAGCACGGAGAAGACCGGCGCGGTGAGGCGCTGGGCGCGGTCGCGGGCCGTGAGGGCGGGGCCGCTGAGCACGAGCCCAGCCAGCTCCGGCTGGAATTGGATGGTGTGGAGCGCGGCGATCGTGCCGCCCATGCTGTGCCCGAGCAGAAAGAGCGGCTTGCCGGGATGGCGCTCGCGGACCCGCCGCAGAAAGCGCCGCAGATCGTTCAGGTACAGGCCGAAGGTGCGCACCGTGGCCCGCTCGCCCTCAGAGCGGCCGTGGCCGCGCAGGTCGAGCGCCTCGACGGCGTAGCCGGCGGAAGCGAGCGCCTGGCCGACGTGCTCGTAGCGCCCGCTGTGCTCGGCGTAGCCGTGCACAAGGGCAACCGCCGCCCGCGGCTCGCCCTCCGGCAGCCAGGCGTGCTCGAACAGGCGCAGGCCGCCCGCCGCGTCGAAAGTGCCTTCTCGCGTCTGCATCGCCGTACCCTCCCGGCCGCGCCGGATGGCCCGATCGCGTCCGGAACGCTTCAGCCAGGCTCACCCCTCTCTCCCATACGCTCGGCGCAGGGGGCGGATCTCCCGCCGCTTGTGTATGGGCGAGAGGGGAACGGGGGAGTGAGGGCGCCTACGCCCCGCCGTGCACCATGGGCACGACGTCGGCCAGGCCGAGCGACTGCAGCTTGGCGGCGCTGGGCTTGCACGTCTCCGTGTCCCAGTCGCAGGCCTGCAGGTACTCCTTCTCCAGCGTCTCGGTGTCGAGGCCGAAGTCCTTGTGCGGCCCTTCGCTGTAGACCGCGCCGGACATGCGCTCCGGCACCTGGCGCTTGCGCGGGTTGCCGCCCTCGCGTACCTCAAAGGCCATGCGCATGTTGGCGATGCGCTCGCCCACCTCCAGCAGCTCCTCGCGCGTCATGTCGAAGCCGGTGGTCATGTTGATCCACTGCGGGATGTTGGCCGTGTTCGCGGCCATCATCACGAACTGGCAGTGGCCCGCGGCGTTGACGACGTGCATGTACTCCGAGGCGCCCTTGTGGTGCGGGCCGCGGCCCTCGGACACCGTGCGGTCGCGCTGCGCCGCGGGGATCAGGCCGAAGCGGCGGTTGCCCTCGTACTGCGTGTGCCGCGCCGGCGTCGGGTCGAGCTTGTAGGTCGTGTGGTACTCGGGCTGGAGCTTCGGGTCGTGCATCGGCAGCTCCTGCCCGGCCACATGCATGGCGAACTTCTCCGAGCCGCGGCCGATCTTCTCGGAGGCGACCTTGACGCCGTCCGCCAGCACGGCGCCGATGCCCTGGCGCGTGCCCATCATCTCCAGCAGCTTGATGATCGCCTTGTCGTCGCCCCAGTGCAGCTCCAGGCCGTCGGTGTCCTCTTTGGTGAGAATGCCGTTCTCGTAGCACTCGATCGCGAAGGAGACCGTGGCGCCGGCCGAGATCGAGTCGAAGCCGTAGGCGTTGCAGAGGTGGTTGGCGTAGGTCAGCGAGTCGAGGTTGTTGTTCAGGTTCATCGTCCCGAAGGTGGCCATCGTCTCGTACTCGGGCCGGTGCGTGTGGCGCGGATACGGGTACTCGGCGTTCTCCGACTCTTTGGACTCGGCGCCACAGGCGAGCGGGCAGTGCCAGCAGGCGTAGTGCTTCTCCATCGTGGCGTTGACCACGTCGCCGGTGATCGTCTCGACGTTGGGGAAGTCGACGATGCCGACGCCGCCCCAGTTCTTCACCGGCGAGTCGCCGCTGTGCGCCGAGCGGCTGGTGATGCCGGTGGTGCCGTACGTCCGGAAGAAGTCGGCCGTGGGCTTGACGAAGTCCTGCAGCCCCTGCTTCACCTCGGCCAGCGTCTCTTTGTTCTGCACCATGATGTTGCGCGAGGGCACGATCACGATCGCCTTGAGCTTCTTCGAGCCCATCACCGCGCCCACGCCGCTGCGTGCCGCCAGTCGGCCGTGGTCGTTGCAGATGCCGGAGATCAGCGACAGCGTCTCGCCCGCCGGGCCGATATCGGCCACGCTCGACTTCTTGCCGTGCCGCTCCATCAGCAGCTTCTCGCTCTCGATCGCGTCCGTGCCCCAGAGATCCGAGGCGTCCTCGATCGAGACCTCGTCGTCCTTGATCAGCAGGTAGACCGGCTTCTCGGACGCGCCGAAGAACATGACCCCGTCCCAGCCGGCATGCTTGAGATACGGCCCCGTGTTGCCGCCGCAGTTGGCGTCGCCCCAGCCGCCGGTGAGCGGCGACTTGCACACGGCCTGATAGCGCTGGCCGAAGAGCGGCGTGCCGGTCATCAGGCCGGGGAAGATGCCGAGCATGTTCTCCGGGCCGAGCGGATCGGCGCCCCTGGGCACGCGGTCCAGCAGCATGCGGGCGCCGAGGCCGTAGCCGCCCAGATACTTGCGGTACATCTCATCGGGCAGGTGCTCCGCCTTGATCTCGCCCGTGCTGAGGTTGACGTTGAGGATCTTGCCGTTGAAGGCCCGCTCGGTCTGGCCCGTGGTCATTGCGGTCTCCCTTCGCGCGATCGACGCCCACCGGCGCGCGGCTGCACGGCGCGGGGTCGGTGGGCGTACGCTGCGGTTATGTTCGAGCAGCCCGTGGCGCAGAGCAATATGCTGCGCTCAGCATAACGCTTGTTCGCGACGCAGGCTCCAGCCGCCCTCCTGCCTCCCCTCTTCTCCGCAGACGAGGCGTGTGGGGGCGGTCTCGGGACGAAGGACGGTGACGGCTGCGGTGCGGGAGCGAGCGCAACGGCGGCTGCGCGAGTGGCGCATCGTTCTGCTACGGCGCACGCCGCTCTCCTGGCGTGCGAAGCGCTGGCTGATCTGGGCGCTCTCGCCGCGCTACGCGCTTGGTGTGCACGTCACGATCACGGACGCGCAGGGCCGCGTGCTGGCGCTGCGCTCGGCCTACTCGCGCCTCTGGCAGTTGCCGGGCGGCGGCGTGGGCTACGGCGAGAGCCTGGAACGGGCGATGCGCCGCGAGGCGCGGGAAGAGACCGGCCTGGCGCTGCGCGATCTGCGGCTGGTGGCGCTGCAGCGCGACACCTCCGGCCGCGGCCTGCACGGCCTCTTCCGCGCCGAGCCGGCGCCGGGCGCCATCCGCCTCAGCGAGGAGCACACCGAATGGCGCTACCTTCCCGTCGCCGAGCTGCCGCCCTTCTACCGCCGCTGCGCCGCCAACGCGCTGGCCGCCGACCGCGGTGACGGCGTGCCCGTGTTCGCCGCGTTCGATTGACGCGAGTTCGTCTCCGGTCCGGTTCGGCCCTGCGCCCGTCCGCCTATCCTTCGCCCTGTGCGCCGGCGAGGGCGACGATTGCGGCGGCCCGCGGGCGCGGGATCAGCCCGAAGACGGTGATGCCCACCAGCACGAGCACGCCGTACAGCGCGGCGTACGTGGCGCCGACGCTCCACAGCTTTGCCAGCGCCGCGCCCAGCGGCGGCCCGGCCAAACCGCCGGCCGAGCAGAGCGCCAGCGCCGAGGCCGAGACACGCCCCATCAGCGCCGGCTCCGTCTCGCGCTGGATGAGGAAGGCGTACGGCGTCCAGATCGCGGCGAACGCCACGCCCGTGATGCCGCTAACCACGAGCCACACCGCCGGCACGGCAGCGATGCTTGCCGCCGCCGCGCCGCCGGTGATCACGCCGATGAAACCGGCGAGCATCAGCCCGGCGGCGAGCATCGTGAAAGCGTTGTGGCGGTGGCCCCACTGCCCGATCGCGATCGAAGCCAGGATATTGCCGAGGCCGGCGCAGCCGATCGCCCGCCCAATCGCCGCCTCGTTCAACGCCAGCCGTTGCAGCACGAGCACGGAGGAGCTGTCGCTGCCGGCGACGAGGATATACTCCGCCGTCATGGCGCCGACCAGCAGGCGCAGGGCGCGGCTGCGCCGGATGTAGCCGAAGCCCGCGCGCAGCTCGCGCCGGAAGGCCGGCGCCGCCTGCGCCGCCTCATCGGGCAAACGCGGCAGTGCCGGCAGCCGCGCGAGGAAGGCGGCGGAGGCGAGAAAGGTCGCGGCATCGACGGCGAAGGCGGCGCGGGCGCCGACGACGGCCACCAGCACGCCGCCGAGGCTCGGGCCGATCACCTTGCTCGACTGAAACGAAAGCCGGCTGAGCGCGTTTGCCGAGAGCAGATCCGCCTCCGGCACGGTGGCGCGGATCGTTGCCTGCCGCGCGGGGCCGAACAGCGTGCTGAGCGTAAGCTTCGCGGCGACGAGCAGCAGCAGCGCCGGCAGGTTCGGCGCCCAGAGCAGGCCCAGCACGATCGCGGCACGGGCAAGGTCGCAGCCGACGAGCGTGGCGCGGCGCGGCCAGCGGTCGGCCAGGACGCCGGCGAAGGAGCCGATTAGGGCGAAGGGCAGCAGTTGCGCGAGGACAAGCGCCGAGAGCGCCGCCGGTCCGAGCCGCCAGCGGAAGGCGATGAGAAAGAGCAGCGCCAGCAGATCGAGCCAGTCGCCCAGGTCGGAGACGGCCTGGCCGGCAAACAGCAGGCGAAAGGGCCGGTGGCGCAGCGGATGCAGGATCAGCAGGCGCCGCATCGATCGCCTCGTCGGCCTCGTTGAGGGCTATGTAGTATCCGATACGCGACGCGCTACCCACCTAAATTATGCCTCGGGCGCCGTCCATCTCCAGCTAACGGGGATTACCCGAGGACGGCCCGCCCGGCGGTTGGCTAGCGGGCAGGCGCGGTGGGTGCGGCCGGTGCGGTGCGGGGCAGGACGACCTTTACCGTTGACCCCTGGCCCCGTCCCGCCGAGGTCAGCCCGATGCGCCCGCCGTGCGCCTCCACGATGCCGCGGCAGACGAAGAGGCCCAGACCCAGACCCGGGATACCCCGGGCCTCGACGTCTGCCGTCCGCGTGTAGCGCTGAAACAGGCGCGGCAGCTCCTCGGGCGCGACACCAACGCCCTCATCGCTGACCAGCAGCGTGACCGTCTCTCCCGCCCCCGCCACCGTCACGGTGATGGGGCTGGTCCCCGGGGCGTACTTGGCCGCGTTCGAGAGCAGGTTGGTCACCACCCGTTCCAGCCGCACCGGGTCCCAGGTTCCCTGCGGGTCGGTGCCCGGCGCCACCACCAGGCGGATCCGGGCTCGGATCTCTGGCCCGCACTGGCCGACCACCCGCTGCGTGAGGGCGACGAGATCCACCGGCTCGGGCCGCAGATCCAGCCGGTGGAGCGCGACGCGGGAAGCATCGACCAGTTCGTCCAGCAGCGCCTCCATCCGGGCGGACGCGGCCACGATGCGGGCCAGGTCGTCCCGGGCGCGGGCGATATCCGCCGGGGCTGCGGCCAGGTGTCGATCCGCAAGCTGCGCCGCCGCCCGCATGAGCGTGAGGGGTCCGCGCACGTCGTGCACGGTGCCGGCCAGGAAGTCCTCGCGGACCGTCTCGACGAGGTCCGCCAGCGCCCGCAACGCCACGGCGACCGCCCCATCGAGCGCATCATGCACCAGAAGCTCGGCGCCCAGGACATCGCTCACCGGCACGGTATCGGGCAGATGGTCGCGCAGGGTTTTGACGAGTTCCTGACGCAAGAGCCGGAACTCCACGGCGATATCGACGGGCTGCAGTCCTTGCTGGAAGCGGGCGTCCGCATGCTGCTGCGCGGCGGCGAGGATGGCGGGGTCGTCCAGCACCGCGCCCGTCGCCGTCCGCGAGCTTCCACCCCGGGCGAGGAAGGCGACGATGGCGTCGTAGAGGGCCGGGATATGGTCGGCGACCGCTTGCTCCGGCCGCGCCGCGTGAAAGGATTGGCTTTTGGCCGCGACCATCCAGCGGTCCAGTACCTGGTCGCGCTCTGAGGCCAGCGGCGCGGTTACCCAGGTGAGGTCGCTGCCCGCGGCGATCTGCTCCGCCCGGCCTGCGACATCCGCCGGGTCCGCCTGGTTCGTCATCGTCGATCCTGTCTGCCCGTCGCGTCAGAATCTGGAGGCCGATCAGCACAAGGCCAGGCCGAACCTGGTCCAAGCTGGTCAGGCGCCTCATGGTCATCGCCCTCGGCGCCGACGGTGTACCCCCTTCTGGCGGACGATGTAGCGGACGACGGCCATGAAGTCGCGGGGGCCGTGGTCGCCGTCCACGACCAGAAGGCACGGCGGATGCTGTCCGGGCGGGGAACCTGGCGAGCAGCGCGCAGGCAACAGACTCATGCTCGCCTATGCGCACGCCTTGTACACTATCAGAACAGCCAAAAACGAGTCATTGAACCGCAGCCTCGCCTTCCAACCCGGCGCTTTCGACACCCTGCCTCGCGGACTGCAGAATGTCCCGCCCCCTTGCTCTGCGCTCTGCATCGGGGGCATCCGAGAGTGGTAACCCGACGCGAGCCATCGCCGCTGATCGCACGATCGGGCACGCCCTAATCCGCCGCGTCTTCGTCCCACTCGTGGAACATCGGGTTGTAGCAGGCGACGAAATGGCCGGGGGTGGCCTCTTCGAGCGGCGGCGCCGGCTCTTGCCGGCAGCGGTTGAGCGCCTTCGTACAGCGCGCGGCGAAGCTGCATTCGGGCGGCAGGTTGAGCAAGCTGGGCGGCGAGCCGGGGATCGCCTGCAGCGGGCCGTTGCGGCCGTCCACCCGCGGCAGCGTGTTGAGCAGCGCCGCGGTGTAGGGATGGCGCGGCCGGCCGAAGACGGTGTGGACGTCGCCCTGCTCGACGATCGCACCGCCGTACATCACGGCCACGCGGTCCGCCGCCTGCGCCACTACGCCGAAGTCGTGGGTAATCAGCAGGATCGCCGTGTTGCGCGTGCGGCGCAGCATCTCCAGCTCGGCCAGGATCTGCGCCTGCACCGTCACGTCGAGCGAGGAGGTTGGCTCGTCGGCGACGATCACTTGCGGGTTCAGCGCCGTCGCCATCGCGATCATCACCCGCTGGCACATGCCGCCGGAGAGATGAAACGGATACTGGCCGAAGATGCGCTCGGCGTCCGCCAGGCCCACGCTGCGCAGGATCTCGACCGTGCGCCGCTTGCGTTCCTTCTTGTCGAGGCTCAGGTGGCTGGCGAGGATCTCCTCGACCTGCTTGCCGACCGGCAGCACCGGATTGAGACCGGTGACCGGGTCTTGAAAGATCATCGAGATCGCGCGGCCGCGCAGGCGGCGCAGCGCGTCGTCGGAGAGGCGGCAGAGGTCGTCGCCGTCGAACAACACGCTGCCGCTGGTGATGCGGCCCGGCAGCGGCAGCAGGCGCAGCAGCGAGAGCGCGAAGGTCGTCTTGCCGCAGCCGCTTTCGCCGACCAGCGCCACGATCTCGCCGGGGTGCAGCGCGAGTGAAGCGCCGTTGACGGCGCGCACGGCGCCCTCGCGCGTGGCGAACTCCACGCTGAGGTCGTGCACCTGGAGAATCGGCTCGGGCATGCGGCCCCCGCCCCGTGGCTCGCGCCGGCTCAGAACGCGCACAGAGCGGTAGTCTGCCTACCGCTCTGTACAACGAGTATAGCGCGTTATGACGATCAAGAACCCGCGTGGCAGCGCCGTTTGCCGCGTGGGCAGGATTGGCGAGATCCCGCTCAGGCCATCGAGCGGGTGACGTAGAGCACGCGGCCTTGCACCTGCACGTTGTCCGCGGCGCTGTAGATCGGCGCCATCGTGGTGTTCATCGGCTGCAGGCGCACGCGGTCGCCTTCGAGGTAGTACTTCTTCAGCGTGGTTTCGCCCTCGCGCTTCAGCCAGGCCGCCACCATGTCGCCGTTTTCGGCGTGGTTGGTCGGCTCGAAGACGACGATGTCGCCGTCGTTGATCAGCGCGTCGATCATCGAGGTGCCCTTCACGCGCAGGGCGAAGACGTTGTCCCGCCCGTACAGCAGGCGCTCGCTGACCTCGATCGTCTCCGAGCTGTCCGGCACGCTGGCGCCGGACTCGGGCACGTCGATCGGCGCGCCGGCCGCGATCTGCCCGACCACGGGCACCGACACGATGCCGTTGCCGTTGCGCCGGTGGCCGAGCACCTCGATCGCGCGCGAGACCTCGCGGTCGCGGCGGATCAGGCCCATGTTCTCCAGCGCTTTGAGGTTGTAATCGACCACGGAGGTCGAGCTAATGCCGCAGCCGTGCTGGATGTCGCGGATGCTGGGCGGATAGGCATTCTCGTCCAAGAACTGCCGCATGAAGTTCAGGATCTTCTCTTGCTTGACCGAAAGCTTGCCCCGCATCATCGCCCCCTTGCCGGCCTCCGCACGGGCACGACGCCACACGCGCCAAGCCCAGATCGGAACACCCGTTCTGACGCACAAATGTACCACTCGCTCCAGAACGTGTCAACAAGCGTTGCGCGGCGCACGGCGAAGGGTCGAGAAGCGCTGCACGGGGGCGGCCGCGACGAGCCGCCGGCCGCCCCGGATGTCCGCCGCCTACCTGCCGAAGCGCACGCTGCCGTCGGCGAAGTGCAGGCCGGGCGGCAGCGGCTGCGGATTGAGCGCGAGCACCGGGCCGGCGGGCTGCGAGAGCGGTATGAACGTCAACATCGTCGGGTCCTCCTTCTGCATCTTCTACACCCTGCTGCGTGTTGGGCGCTGGCCGCACCCGCGGCGCTTTCGCCGCTACCGGAAACACGCGGGAGCGGCAGGGCCCGTTGCGGCGCCGTGTGGCGGTGGCCACGGGGAACGCGTGAAGCGGCTCACAAGGGGCGTTGCCCGCCGGCCAGACGCCGGCTAGGCCGCGGCCTCGTGCGGCGAACCCAGCCATTCGGCCACGGGGCGCGGCCGGCCGGTGTGATAGCCCTGCGCGAAGTCCACGCCGAACTGGCGCAGCAGCCGCACCGTCTGGTCGTCGCCGACGAACTCGGCGATCGTCTGCTTGCCCAGCCCGCGCGCCACCTCGACGATCGCCTTCACCAGGTGCTGGTCCACCAGGTCGCGCGCCAGGTTGCTGACGAAGCTGCCGTCGATCTTGAGATAGTCCACGGGCAGATGCTTCAGATAGTAGAAGGAGGAGAAGCCGACGCCGAAGTCGTCGATGGCGAAGCGGCAGCCCAGTTGCTTCAGCGTGGTGATGAAGCGCCGTGCCTCGTCGATGTCGGCGATCGCCGCCGTCTCCGTGATCTCGAACACCAGGTCGGCGGGGTCGATGCCGCTCTGGTGCAGCTCGCGTGCGATCAGCGGCAGCAGCTCCGGGTCGGTGATCGACTTGCCGGAGAGGTTGACCTCCAACGTGATCTGCCGCCCCGCCGCCGTCTCGGCCGCGATGATGCCGATCGCCTGCCGCACCACCCAGCGGTCGATCGCCCGGATCAGGCCCGAGCGTTCCGCCACATCGAGGAAGGCGCCCGGCAGCACCACCTCGCCCGCTTCCGTGTGCAGCCGCAGCAGCAGCTCATAGGAAGCAACGGAAGCAACGGAAGCAACGGAAGCAACGGTGGCGGCGGCGCCGTGCGGCACGTCGCCGCGTAGGTCAAGGATGGGCTGCGCGTAGAGCACGAAACAGTCCGTCGCCAGCGCCTCGCGGATGCGCCGCTCCCAGGTGAGCGTGGCGGCGATCTGCGCCTGGGCATCGCCGGGCACGTAGACGCCGAAGCCGTTGCGGCCCTCTTCCTTCACCTGGTACATCACCAGGTCGGCGTAGGCCAGCAATTCGGAGGCCGAGTCGCTGTGCCGCGGATAGAGCACCAGGCCGATGCTGGCCGTGGTACCGACCGCCTGGCCGCCGAGCGGAATCGTGTGATGGCGCAGTGCGTCGAGCAGCTCCTCCGCGAGGCGCGTCGCCTCGCTCTCGGCCGTGTGCGGCAGCAGAATGGCGAACTCGTCGCCGCCCAGCCGGGCAAGAATGTCGCTCGCGCGCAGCCGTTGCCGCAGCACGCGCCCCACGCTCACCAGCAGCTCGTCGCCGGCGTGGTGGCCAAGCGTGTCGTTGATGTACTTGAACTGGTCGAGATCGATGTAAAGCAGGGCGCCGGCCGTGCCGTGGCGCCGCGCCTGCACGAGCTGCTCCTCCAGTTCCTCGGCGAAGCGACGGCGGTTGAACAGCCCGGTGAGCGGGTCGTGGCTGGCGAGGAAGACCAGTTCCCGCTCGGTTCGTTTGCGCTCGGTCACGTCCTGCGCCACCACCAGCGCCGCCGCGCGCCGGCCGAACTCGAGCGCGTGCGAGATGATCTCGACGTCGAGCTGCCGCCCGTCCCTGGTGCAATGGCGCCACGGTCCCGACGCCTCCAGCGCCGGCGCCTCCTCGCCCGCGGGCGCCAGCAGCGACTGCACGTCGTCGTCGCGCAGATCGCCGATGCGCATCTGCAGGAATTCCGCGCGCGTGTAACCGTAGTGGGCGATCGCCGCCTCGTTTACCTCGAGAATCTCGAAGCTCTCGAGGTCGTACACCCACATCGGATGCGGATTGGCGGCGAACAGCAGGCGGAAGGTCGCGGTGCTCTCCACCAGTGCGGCCTCGGCGTGGCGGCGCTCTTCCAGCTCCTGCTGCGTCTGCTCCAGCAGGCGGGCGTTATCCAGCGCCAGGGAGGCCAGTTCGGCGAACTGGCTCAACACCGCGACTTCAACGGAGGTGAAACGGCGCCCCGGCTCGCCCAGCGCGAGCGAGAGCACGCCGACGGGCTGCCCTCCTGAGACGATCGGCACGCCCGCCGCCGCGTGCACATGGTCGTACGCCGCGGCCGTCAGACGCCCTGCCCAGGTCGCATAATCCTCGATCACCACGGGCCGGCGCGCCTTCCAGACGCGGCCGCCCATGCCTTCGCCGTAGGCCACGCCCGCGCCGACGCGCGCGCTGAAGACCCCCGTCGCCACGGCCATCACCATCGCCTGCCCGTCCGCATCGAGCAGGGAGGCGTAGCCGTGGGACGTGTTCAGCAGCGCCGCGGCGCGGACGACGATCGTGTGCAGCACGTCGGCCAGCTCGCGGCGCTGCATCACCGCGAAGGTCGCCTCGTGCAGCGCGGCGAGATAGGCGTTCTGCTGGCGGACGGCCTCGTCCGTCCGTTCCTGTTCAGCAAGTCCCTGTTCGAGCTCGCGGCGCTGCCGCTCGATCGTGCGGCCGTCGCCGTTGACGATGGCGATCAGCAGCAGATAGACGATCGCCAGCCCGATGGCCAGCGCCAGTTCCGTCGATCGGCGCGCCGCGTCGATGCGGGCGGCGAGCGGCGCATAGGGGCGGTAGACGCCGAAAACGGCGCCGATCTCCGTGGCGCCGGGCAGGACGAGGGGAACGTCGATCTCCAGCAGCGGCGGCGCACCGGGCAGGCGGCCAACCTGATAGGCATCGGCGCCCATCGTCGCCCCGGCGGCGCTGTTGCCGGCCAGGGCCCGGCGCCGCCCGGCATCGGGCGGGAACACCCGGCCGATCTCGGCGGTTTCGCTGGAATAGAGCAGGCGGCCGGCGCGATCGAAGATCACGACGCGCTCGGCGTCGTCGCTCAGGATCTGGTCGCGCACGAAGGCGTCGAACCCGTCCAGCCGCTCGCCGCGGAGGGGCGCGGCCAGATCGGCCCGAGTGAGCCGCGGTAGCACGCGATTGGCCGCGAGCCGCTGCACGTCACTCTTCGCGTCGAGCAGCGCTCCCTGCTGCACGGCATGCGTCTGCGCCCAGACGGAAACGGCGAAGACAACCGCCATCACCCCCGCCGTGGCGACGGCGAAGCGCCAGGTCAGGCTCAGGCGGCTGAGAAACAGCAACAGCGACTGCCGGCGCATCCGTCCCTTCGCGTCTGCCGTTTCAGACGCACTCGGATAAGTATCGGCGCCGTACGCCCGTTCTTAAGATCCATGCCCAGCCGCCCTGTTGCCAGGCAGCCGTTCCCTGTCACACCGGTTACCCGGTTACAATGGGGCGCACCGGGCGTGCATGCAGGCGCGCCTGCGAGAGGCTGGCGATGACGCAATCCGCACGCCGAGGCATGACCCCGGCCGATCTCTTCCGCCTGGCGCTGGTGAGCGATGCGCAGATCGCGCCGGACGGCGCCCGCGTGGCCTTCGTGCGCACGCGGATGGACGAAGAACAGGACCGCTACCTCTCCACGATCTGGATCGTGCCGGCGGCCGGCGGCGAGCCGCGCCAGTTCACCACGGGCCCACGCCGCGACACGGCCCCACGCTGGTCGCCGGACGGCCGCTGGCTCGCCTTCTTGTCCGACCGCCCGCAGTCAGGGCTGAAGCGCCGCCGGCCGCAGCTTTACGTGATGCCCGCCGACGGCGGCGAGCCGCAGCGGCTCAGCGGCCTGCGGGGCGGCGCCGGCGAGCCGGTCTGGTCGCCGGACAGCCGCCGCATCGCCTTCGCCGCGCGCGTGGAACCCGAAGAGGCGGACGAGGATGAGGGCAAAGACGCCGCCGAGCGTCCCTCGAAGCCGGCGCGCGTGATCGAGACGCTGCGCTACAAGGCGAACGGCGAGGGCTTTATCCACGATCGCTGCCGCCAGATCTTCGTCGTCCCGCGCGAGGGCGGCGAGCCGCGCCAGCTCAGCGAGGGCGACTTCGACCACGGCGAGCCGTCATGGTCGCCGGACGGCACGCGCCTGGCCTTCGCCGCCGCCCGCCATGAAGACCGCGACTACGACCAGGTGGTCGACATCTGGTCGGTCGCGGCGGATGGCGGCGAGCCCGTGCGCCTCACCCCCGGCCGCGGTCCCAGCGCCAACCCGGCCTGGTCGCCGGACGGCGGGCTGATCGCCTACACCGGCAACGAGTACGCGCTGGACATGGGCCGCAACGCCCGCGTCTACGTTGTGCCGGCCGCGGGCGGCGAGCCGCGCTGCCTCACGGAGCGCCTCGACCGCACCTGCTCGCCCTTCGCCGGCGCGATCGGGCCGTTCTGGTCGGCCGACGCCCGCTTCGTCTATTTCGGCGCCGAAGACCAGGGCACGGTGCCGGTGTACCGCGTGGCGCCCGACGGCGGTGAGCCGGAGCGCCTGCTCGCCGGCCAGCGGCAGATCAGCAGCCTCTCGATCGCGGCAAACGGCGCCCTGGCCTTCACCGCAACGGACCCGACACACCCGGCCGAGGTCTTCCTCTGCGACGCGGCCGGCGAGCGGCAGCTCACCGATCTGAACCGTGTCTTCCGAGAAGAGGTCGAGCTGGTGGCGCCGCGGCCGATCCGCTACGAGCGGGCAGGCCTGGCGCTCGACGGCTGGGTGATGCCGCCCGCGGGCGCCGAGCCGGGCCGGCGCTACCCGGCGCTGCTCAACGTGCACGGCGGCCCGGCCACGCAGTACGGCTACACCTTCTTCGATGAGTTCCAGGTGCAGGCCGGCGCGGGCTTCGCCGTGATCTTCACCAACCCGCGCGGCAGCCAGGGCTACGGCGAGGAGTTCACCCGCGCCGTGCGCGGCGACTGGGGCGGCGGCGACTACGAGGACGTGATCGCCGGCCTCGAGGCGGCGCTGGCGCAGAGTGACTTCATCGATGCCGAGCGACTGGGCGTGCTGGGGGGCAGCTACGGCGGCTTCATGACGAGCTGGATCGTCGGCCATACCGATCGCTTCAAGGCGGCCTGCTCCGAGCGGGCGGTGAACAACGTCTATACCCTCTTCGGCACCAGCGACATCGGCTTCTTCTTTTCCGAGACACAGGCCGGCGTGCAGCCGTGGGAGAACCGGCAGTGATTCATCGATCACTCGCCGCTCACCTACGCGCCCAACATGCACACGCCGCTGCTGATCCTGCATGCAGAGAACGACATCCGCTGCCCGATCGAGCAGGGCGAAGAGCTGTTCGTGGTGCTGAAGAAGCTGCGGCGCGAGGTGCGCTTCGTACGCTTTCCCGACGAGAACCACGAGATGTCGCGCGCCGGCCGCCCGCGCCACCGCCGCGACCGCTTCGGCTTCATCCTCGACTGGATGCACGCGCACCTGCAGCCCCAGCAGCAACCAGCCGCGGAGCCGGAGGCGGCCGCGCGGCGCTGACGGCGGTGTGCGACGGCAGGACGATGCGCGAGCCCGCGTCGCGGAAGGTGGGGCGCGGCGCGGCTACCGGAGCGAGCGGTAGACGATCACGTTGACGCGCTCCAACGTCACCAGCCCTTCCTGCACCAGGTCGTGCACGGTGGGCAAAAAGGCCTGGATCTTCGCCTCCTCGTCCACGATCTCGATCACCATCGGCAGGTCGGGAGCGATATCCACCAGCCGTGCGGTGTGGATGCGGCTGTGCGCGCCGAAGCCTTCCACGCCGCGCAGCACGGTGGCGCCGGCCAGTCCCTGCCGCCTCGCCGCCTCCACCAGCGCCGAGTGCAGGCTCTTGCCGTGCCAGGTGTCCGATTCGCCCACGAAGATGCGCAGCAGCACGCCCTGCAACGGCGTATCCATCGTCGCCTCCCGCATCGCGGCCCGGCCTAACGGCTGAGCAGGCGCGCCAGGGCGATGCCCAGCAGCGCCGCCGCGAGGCCGACGCCCACGCTCGCCAGCAGGTAGGCGATCGCCCGCTCGGTCTCATGATGCTCCGTCAGCCGCAGCGCATCGAGCGAAAAGCTGGAAAACGTCGTGAAACCGCCAAGCACGCCGACGACGAGAAAGACGCGGCCGTTCGGCCCGATCGCGCCCGCTTCGTCGGCCAGCGTGGCAAGCAGGCCGATGCAGAAACAGCCCACGATGTTGACGCCGAGGGTGCCCCAGGGAAACGCGGCGCCGAACCGATCGGCCGCCCAGGTCGAGGCCAGGTAGCGGGCGCCGGAGCCGAGCGCACCGCCGGCCAGTACGAACAGCAGCTTCACCGCACCTGCTTTCCGGAGCGCAAGCGAACGCCCCTACCGGGATCCAGACACCGCGCGCAAGCGCGATGAGGAATTCGGTAGAGGCTATCAGCCCCGTGGGCGGTTCGCCGGCGCGGCCGGCGGGCGAGCCTCATCGCCCGTCCTCACCGTAGCAGCGCGGCGCGCCTGGCGCCAGTTGGCCGCGCTGCTGGCCCCGCCGTCGCGCCGGTGCTACGATCCCGCCGTGAGCACGGCGACCGCGATGGACGAGACGGCCTACCTGGACGAGCTGCAGCCGCAGATGGAGGAGCTGGGCCTGCAGCAGGCGCCCAACCTGGGGCGCTTCTGCGGCTACTGCTACGGCCGCTTGCCCGATGGCGAAACGGTCTGCCGCCACTGCCGCCGCGCCGTGAGCGAGATCGCATCGGTCAGCAAGGTGCCGATCTACGTGCTGCGGCTCTATCTGGCGAAGCGGCGGCGCGAGGGGATCCTCGTCAACACCTTCGCCTTCCTCGGCCTGTTCCTGGCCGTGGTGCTGTCGGGCGTGATCTACTTCTTCCTGATCGGCAACTGGCGCATCATCGCGCTGCTGGTGCTGCTAGCAGCGGGCTGGTACTTCGCCAACCTGCTCGGCTACAACGTGGGCGGCACGCTGGGCTACAACTGGGGCCGGCGTGTGCGCGACAACTACTGGCTGCGCTATCTTGAGGACCGGCGCAACGGCGTGGCGCCCGAGGTCTAATCGGCGCGGCGCCGCGGCAACCGTGCGGACGGCAGGGGAGTGGCGTGGACGAAGGGCTGGCCGTGTTTCTGATCGCGCTCGGCATCGCCGGCGTGATCTCGCTGATCGTGGTCCTGCTCGTGATCACCGGCCGCTCGCCCAACCGCGTCTGAGGTCCGACCTTCCGTATTTCTCAACGAATGCCTGCACGAACGCGTCGCGCAAATCGACGACAGCGGCCCGCCAATCCTGGCGCCGCGGCCGCGCGCCGGCGCCGATCGCCAGCTCGATCAGGTCGGGCAACACGATCGGGCCGCCGGACAGATGCGTGCACCGCGGCGCTTGCGGGCGGTGGCCATGGCGCGGCCCGCTTCTGCCCGCCGTTGTCGCACGTCGCATGGCGGCGGCTTCAGAGCAGGCGGGGCTGCGGCGCCGGCTGGCCCTCGCCCCGCGGCGGCGCCACGGCGGGCGCCACGTCCGGCGCCTCGCGCAGCAGGCGGGCCAGGTCCTGCGCGTTGCGGATGCCCTTGTCTTCCACGCAGTTGTTCATCAGCACATGCACATCGCTCGATTGCTCGGCCAGTTGCTCGATGCCTGGCAGCCAGCCCTGCAGCTCGGCGTCCGTGTACTGGTAGTCGTACTTCGCCGAGACGCCCACGTCGCGCGCCGCCCAGGTGGCGGCGTTGCGGCCGTGAAAGCGCACCACCGCCGTCTCGGCCGTGGCCGCCACGATCGGCGGCACGCTGGCCGGCGTGCCCTGCGGCTCATCCACGCAGACGAAGGGATAGCCGTGCTCGCGCAGCAGCGCCAGGGTGCCCGGCGTGTGCTCCGCGTCCAGCCAGAGCGGGTTGCGGAACTCGACGGCGGGCGTGTACTGCGGCAGCCGCTCGCGCAGGGCGGCGAGGTAGGCACGGCTTTCGCGGCCGGGCAGGAACCACTTGGGGAACTGGAAGAGCACCACGCCCAGCTTGCCGGCGCTGTCGAGCGGCAGCAGCGCCGCGGCGAAACGGCGCCAGAGCTCGTCTTGCAGGCTCGCCGGCAGGTCGCGGTAGTAGAGGTTGCGCTTCGCGCCCAGCTCGTCGGGCAGCGCCTCGCGCAGATCCTTCGGCAGCGAGCGCGGCGGCGTCGGGTGCTGGGTGAAGAGCGCGTAGGCCTTGATGTCGAAGACGAAGCCGTCCGGCGTGCGCTCCACCCAGAGGCCGGCCGTGTGCTCGGCGGGCATGGCGTAGTAGGAAGAATCGACCTCCACGATCGGAAACTGGCTGGCGTAGAACTGCAGCCGCGCCTCGGCCGTCTTCGCCTCCGGCGGATAGAAGCGGCCGCACTCGATCAGGCTCTTGTCCGTCCACGAGGCCGTGCCGATACGGATGCGCCCCAGCGTGTCGTGCCGTCCGTTTTCGCTCATATGTTCATTTTAACACTGCTTAACACCGCTTAACACTGCCCGCACGGCGTGCCCATACCGCTCGGGGCCACGTTCGCCGGCCAGTGGAACCCGTGGCGAGGCATTTGCAGCGCCGATGCACGGGCGTACACTTGTCCCAACCGTACCCCGCGAGCCGCGCCCCTACGGGCCATGGAATGCGAGGGAAAACATGCGCAGCAAGTTCGCGATCGCCGGGCATCCGCTGCATCCGGCTCTGGTTTCCTTGCCGATCGGGCTGTTTATCTGGGCGCTGATCGCGTCGATCGTGCATGCCGCCGGCGGCGGCCGCAGCTGGTACGACATCGCCTTCTGGACCAGCTTCGCCGCCTGGATCATCGCCCTGGTGGCGGCGCTGCCCGGCTTCGGCGACTTCTTCACGCTGGCGCGCGGCAGCGACGCGCAGACGATGGCGATCACGCACATGGCGCTGAACCTGAGCGTGGTGGTGCTGTACATCATCGCCTGGGCGCTGATGCTGAACGCCGGCGCCACCAGCGGCGGCAAGCAGGCCGCGGTGATCGTCCTGCAGGCGGTGGGCACGGGGCTGCTGGCGCTGAGCGGCTGGCTGGGTGGCGAGCTGGTCTACCGCCATCACCTGGCGATGGTGCCCGACGACGCCGAACTGGCGCAGGCCGAAGACCGCGTGCACCACGCCGGCCGCCCGGGCCTGCAGGGGCGCTGACCGCCGCGGCCCCACGCCTTCAGCGGCATGCTGGTCCGTGCTGCCGGAACTGCGGCCGGCGGGCCGGCTCTGTGCGCGCCGAACCGGCCGCGAAACCGGCCGTGGGGGCAAGCGCAACCCGTACGCTGGTACCGGTCGGCGGCGGACCATCTGCCTTGCGGTTCCACAAGCCGGCATTGCTGTCACTTGGCTCGGCACACACCTGTGTGATATAGTGCTCACGTATTGTACGTCTATGAATGGAATCGAGTCGATGATGAAAGAAACCATGCGCACGCATGTGCATGTTCCGCGCGACCTGGTCGAGGCGATCGACCGGGTCGCGGGCAAGCGCAAGCGCAGCGAATTTGTGACCGAGGCTCTGCGCGAGAAGCTCGCGCGCGAACGGCAGAAGGAAGCGCTGGCCGCCACCGCCGGGGCGCTGGCTGCTGCCGACTACCCCGAGTGGGCCACGCCGGAAAAGACCTCGCAGTGGGTGCATGACCTGCGCCGTGCCGCTGATGCGCACACCGGCGAGAAGCTGCGCGGCAGCTCCCGCGCATGACCTATCAGGTGCTTGATACCGACAGCATCATCGACTACCTCAAGGGGGTCGCCAGCTCCGTCGCCTTCATCCTGAGCCTCGGGGCCACAGGGCACACCCTGGCCACGACCGGTGTAGTCGTGGGCGAGGTCAGCTCCGGCCTGCATCCCCAGGACCGGCCGGCGGGTGAGCAGCTCCTGGACTCCCTGATCTACCTGCCGACCTCACGTAACGCCGCGCGCCAGGCGGGCCTGTGGCGCTATACGTTTGCGCGACAAGGCATTGCCCTGGCGATGACCGATGCCCTCATCGCCGCGACCGCTCGGGAACACGGGGCGATGGTGGTGACCGGCAACGTCCGCGACTTTCCCATGCTCATATCCGGCTCGACCCTGCTGCCGCTGCCACGCGTGGCGCAGCCGTAGCGCTCGCCGGTGGGGAGGTTGACAGCGAAGGGCAGGCCAGCACGAGCCGCTCGATCGCGTCCCGCCGGCCCACGTCCGGCGCGGGCCGAGGACCGCGTGCACCACGCCGGCCGCCCGGGCCTGCAGGGGCGCTAGTCGCCGCCGCGGCCCCACGCCTTCAGCGCCATGCTGGTACGTGCTGCCGGAACTGCGGCCATCGGCTCGCTTCGGTGTGCGCCGAACCGGCCGCGAAACCGGCCGTGGGGGCACGTGCAACCCGTACGCTGGTACCGGTCGGTAGGCGGACCATCTGCGGGTGCGCGCTCGCAACCGTGGCACGGTCTCTCCCCCATGCCCCCGCTGCGACACTGGTGCTTGTGAGCGAGGTCACATTGGCACCGACCGCTCCAGGAGGAATCAGCGATGCAATCGCAGCGCTCTTTCACCAGTCGCATCGCCAGCTTCAGCTTCCGGCACAAGTGGTATGTGCTCGGCGCCTGGCTGGTGCTGCTGGTGACGGCCGGTGTACTTTCAACCGGCCTTGGCTCGACCCTGACCACCGACTTCCGCGACCTCAGCCATTCTGACTCGCGGGTCGGCAAGGACCTGATCGACAACCGCTTCGGCGCCCGGCCCTTCGTCGAAGAGCTGGTGGTCCGCAGCAACACGGACACGGTCGATTCTCCCGCCTTCCAAAGCCAGGTGACGGGCCTGGCGGGCCAGCTCCGCGGCCTCAAGGGCGTGCAGAGCGTCCAGACCTATCTGGATACGCAGAGCCCGAGCATGGTCTCCGCCGACCGCCACGCCGCGCTGACGGCCGTGACGCTCTCCAACGATGAGAAGACGGCCGAGAAGGACGTGGGGGCCGTGGTCGACGCGGTGAAGGGTGCGCAGCACCCCGCGGGCTACGAGCTGCACCTCACCGGCCCCGCCTCGACCGCGCATGAGCAGAACAAGCTCTCGGAGAAAGATCTCTCCAGCGCCGAGACGTTCGGTCTGCCGATCGCGCTGATCGTGATGCTGCTCGCCTTCGGCACCGTCGTGGCGGCGGGCGTGCCGCTGTTGCTCGGCTTCGCCGCGATCGGCGGGGCGCTGGGCATCGTGGCGCTGATCGGCAAGGTGTTCGCGCTCAGCTTCTTCGTCACCAATATCATCTCGATGATCGGCCTGGCGGTCGGCATCGACTACTCGCTGTTCATCATCGGGCGCTACCGCGAGGAGCTGAAGCGCGGCCGCACGCCGGCCGAGGCGCTGGCGATCGCCAGTGACAGCTCCGGCCGCGCCGTCTTCTTCTCCGGCATCACGGTGCTGCTGGCGCTGGCCGGCATGCTCTTCGTGCGCAACAACATCTTCGTCAGCATCGGCATCGGCGCCATGGTCGTCGTGCTGGTTGCGGTGGCCGCCAGCCTGACGCTGCTGCCGGCGCTGCTGAGCCTGTTCGGCCGCAAGATCAATGCCCTGCGCATCCCGTATCTGGGCAAGGCCGCCTTCGGCCAGCGCTTCTGGGGCATGGTGACGCACGCCGTGCAGCGCCGCCCGGTGGTCTTCCTGGTCGGCAGCGTGGCGCTGCTCGGCGCCGCGGCGCTGCCGCTGACGCAGATCAACCTCGGCTCCAACGGCGTGGAGTCGCTGCCGCACAACACCGATTCCTACCAGGGCATCAAGGCGCTGGAGCGCGACTTCTCCGCCGGCATCAACGACCCGATCCGCATCGTGGTCGACGGCGACGTGAAGAGCGCGGCGACGCAGAGCGCGATCACGTCCTTGCAGCAGACGGTGGGACAGAACCCGTCCTTCCAGTGGCTGGGCGTGCAGAACGACCAGGCCGGCCGCACGGCGCTGATCGAGGTCTCGACGAGCACGGTGGATACCGGCAACGCCTCGCGGCAGCTCGTCAACGAGCTGCGCAGCGACACGGACTCGGCCTTCCACGGCAGCGGCGCCAGGGCCTACGTGACGGGCAACCTGCCAGGCTTCTTCGATGTGAAGAACCAGACCGACTCGGCCGTGCCGGTGGTCTTCACCTTCGTGCTCGGTCTCAGCTTCCTGCTGCTGCTGATGGTCTTCCGCAGCGTGGTGATCCCGGCCAAGGCGATCCTGATGAACCTGCTCTCGGTCGGCGCGGCCTACGGGCTGATCGTGGCGGTCTTCCAGAAGGGCTTCCTGGCGAGCCAGCTCGGCTTCCAGCGCACGAGCCAGGTCGAGTTCTGGCTGCCGCTCTTCCTCTTCAGCATTCTCTTTGGCCTGAGCATGGACTACCACGTCTTCCTGCTCAGCCGCGTGAAGGAAGAGTACGACCGCACCGGCGACAACACGCTGGCGGTGCGCGAGGGCGTGCAGTCTACGGCCGGCATGATCACCAGCGCGGCGATCATCATGGTGGCGCTGTTTGCGGCCTTCAGCCGCAGCAGCCAGGTGAGCCTGCAGCAGATGGGCTTCGGGCTGGCGGTGGCCGTGTTCATGGACGCGACGATCATCCGCTCGATCCTCGTGCCGGCGGCGATGCAGCTGCTGGGCAACTACAACTGGTGGATGCCGTCCTGGCTGGGCTGGCTGCCGAAGATCTCGGTCGAGGGCAGCGCGGCGCTGGCGGCGGACGCCGAGGAGCGCCTGGAGCTGGCCGCGGCGGACTAACCCCGGCGACCGTTCAACCCCTGCCCCCGCGCTTCCACACGTGTGGAAGCGCGGGGGCTTCGCTATGCCCGGAGAGAACGGGAATCGTGCGGACAGACGACGGACCTGTTGCGGGCATCGGGCCGGGAGGGCCGCCGCGGTTGGACTGATAGAACTTCGCCCGGCGGCTGCCGAAGCGCGAGCGACGGAAGCGGCGGCGGCAGACGACTAACCGAATATCGTTCTCCGGCCGGCGGGGCCGGGATGGCGGCGGCGAAGGCGGCAGATGCGGCACTGAGCAGAAGGAGGCAGCCTCGTGACGCGCAAGAGAAGGACTATCCCGATGAAGGGGGTGCTGATCGCGGCCGCCGGCGCGCTGGCGTTGACCGCGTTTCTGCGCTTCCAGCCGTTCGTGCACGGCCAGGGCCACCGCCCGGCACCGGCCGACCACGGCGTCGACGAAAACGCGGAGCGGATGATCGAAGAGGGACGGCAGACGTTCCGCTTCGACACCTTCGGCTCGGAGGCGTTCTTCGGCGAGGCGCTGAAGCTGCACAAGGCGATCGAGGGCGCCAACCTGGGAGGCGTCGGCCCCGGCGTCAGTCCGAAGACGGCGCTCTCCGTCGGTCTGAAAGTCGACCAGGACGCGCTGCCGCCGAATGTGGTCAAGGCGATCCAGGCAGGTCAGGTCAACCTGGACGACCCGGCCACGACGCTGACGCTGCTGAAGCTCAACGCCGTCGTCGGGCTGACCGGCTTCTTCGATGACTCGGGCCAGCTCAAGTCGCTGGGCATCCAGTGCGCCCTCTGCCACTCCACGGTCGATAACGCCTTCGCGCCGGGCATCGGCCACCGGCTGGACGGCTGGCCGAACCGCGATCTGAACGTCGGCGCGATCATCGGCCTGGCGCCCGACCTGTCCACCGTCACCACGCTGCTTGGTGTGGACGAGGCCACGGTGCACACGGTGCTGAACGCCTGGGGCCCGGGCAAGTTCGACGCCGAGCTCTTCCTCGACGGCAAGGGCTTCCGCCCCGACGGCAAGACGGCGGCGGTGTTGATTCCGCCCGCCTTCGGCCTCGCCGGCGTCAACCTGCATACCTACACCGGCTGGGGCTCCGTGCCCTACTGGAACGCCTTCGTCGCCAATTTGGAGATGCACGGCCAGGGCAACTTCTACGATCCGCGCCTCAACGATCCGCAGAAGTTCCCGGTTGCCGCCAGGGCCGGTTTCGGCAACACGCGCAACAAGCCGGACCAGGTCACCGCGAAGCTCGCCGCCCTGCAGTTCTACCAGCTGGCGATCGCCGCGCCGGCGCCACCCAGGGGAAGCTTCGATCCGGTGGCGGCCAAACGGGGCGAAGACCTCTTCATGAACAAGGCGAACTGCGCCCAGTGTCACGTGCCGCCGTTGTTCACCGAGCCCGGCTGGAATATGCACACGCCCGCCGAGATCGGCATCGATGACTTCCAGGCCAGCCGCTCACCGGACGGGCACTACCGCACCACGCCCCTCAAAGGGCTCTGGACGCACCAGCAGGGCGGCTTCTACCACGACGGGCGCTTCGCCACCCTGCGCGAAGTCGTGCAGCACTACAACGACTTCTTCCACCTGGGGCTGAGCGATCAGGAGATGAACGACCTGGTGGAGTACCTCAGGTCGCTGTAGCTCCGGCATCAGTCAGGCGTGTGGCCCGGTGGCCCGTGTGCGGTGCCTGCGGTGCAGTGAGACAGGCCGGCCTGCCTCACTTAGCGCCGGCGCGCCAACCCATTGCCGGAAGGCACATCCCACGGAACAGCGGAGCGGACGATGGCCAGCCTTTCGATCGACCTCTTCTATATCGGGCTCGGCGTTACGGCCGTGGCAACGGCGCTCTATCTGCTGCACGCGATGGGCGCCTGGGTCGGCTACCGGCGGGCCGCGACCAGCGCCGGCGAGATCACGATCCCGGTGATGGTGCGCCTGCCGGCCGAGCTGGGCCGCTGGGCCAGCGGCACGCGGCTGCTGGCGACGGCGCTGCTCACCGCCGCGCTCGTCTGCCGCGTGATCGCCACCGGCCACCCGCCCTACACCAATATGTGGGAGTACCAGGTCGCCTTCGGCTGGACGACGCTGGTGATCTACGGCCTGTTCGAGTGGCACTACGGGCAGCGCACGCTCGGCGCCTTCGTGCTGCCCGTCGCGCTGACACTGTTCGTCGTCTCGGCGGTCTTCTTCCCCGCGCAGGTGCAGCCGCTGGTGCCGGCGCTGCAGGCCAACCGCATCCTCGCCATCCACGTCGGCACCATGATCCTGGCCTACAGCTCGTTCACCGTCTCCTTCGGCGCCGCGGCCATGTACCTGCTGCAGGGGCCGAACGCCCGTTTTCCGCGGCTGCCGGGCCGGGTGCTGCTCGACACGATCGCCTACCGCTCGGTCGCCGTCGGCGTGCCCCTGCTGGCGCTGGGCATCGGCCTGGGCGCCTGGTGGGGCTATTCGGCCTGGGGCCGCTACTGGGGCTGGGATCCGAAAGAAACGTCGGCGCTGGTCACCTGGCTGATCTACGCCGGCTACCTGCACGTGCGCGGCCTGCGCGGCTGGCGGGGCGACCGCTCGACCTGGATCCTGATCGGCGGCTACGCCGCGGTCCTCTTCACCTACTTTGCCGTCAACCTCTGGGTCAGCGGCCTGCACAGCTACGCCGGCGTATAGCTTCCCGCAGCCGCGGGCCGGAGCGCGCCTGAGTGCGCCTGAGTGCGCCTGAGTGCCAATGAACATAGAACCGCAGCGAAACGCCCCCCGCTCCGACACCGCACCGGCGGAGCGGATCGAGGAAAACCCGCAGCAACGGCGCGAGTGGCACGGAGCCTGGCGCAGCATCGTGCTGCCGCTGGCCGTGGTCGCGGCCGTTGCCGCGGCCATCTACGGCGTGCAAGCGCATCACGGCGGCAGCGGCGCCGTCCACGGCAACGGCGGCTTCGGTCTCGTCGCGGCGCCCACGGACAAGAGTCCCGCGGGTGTGCGCCCGGCGGCCAGGGAGGGAAGGCCGGCGCCGGACTTCGTCCTGCAAACCGCCGACGGCGGCGTGGTCCGCTTGAGCGATCTGCGCTCCCACCCGGTGGTGCTCAACTTCTGGGCGAGCTGGTGCGGTCCCTGCCGCGCCGAGATGCCGGAGTTCCAGACGGTCTACGACACCGCGCGCGACAGCGGTCTGGTGGTGCTGGCCGTCAACGTCCAGGAAAGCCCGGGCAAGGTCAAAGACTGGGCGAAGCAGTTCAGCCTCACCTTCCCGATCGTGCTCGACGCGACGGGCCAGGTGAGCCAGGGCTACGACGTGGGCGGGCTGCCGTTGACCGTCTTCGTCGGCCGCGACGGCGTGATCAAACGCATCCACCCCGGGCAGCTAGACCGTACGGCGATCCTGAACGGTCTGGCGGCGATCCTGTAAGGCTGGTGCCATGATTCGACTCTCGGTCGTGCGCCGCCGCGTCCGTGCTGGCCGGCGCGTCGATCTGCCGCACGCGCTGTGGCGGTTGCTCACCTCCGTGCGCTTCGCCCTCTGGCTGATCGGCTTCGTTGCCCTCTCCGGGCTGCTGGGCGTCCTCATCCCGCAGGTGCCGCCGGCGATGCGCGGCGATGCGACGGCGGTGGCGGGCTGGCTGCAGTTTGAATCGGGCAAGTTCGGCGTCTTCACCGAGCCGATGCACCGCCTGGGGCTCTTCGACGTCTTCGACACCCGTTGGTTTCAGGCGGGCCTCGGCCTGCTCGCGATCGCGATCGCGGTCTGCGTCGGCAACCGCTTCCCGCCGATCTGGCGCACGATCCGCCGCCCGCCGAAGCGCGTCGCCGACAGCTATCTGCGCCGCGCCCACCACCACGCGGAGTTCGCCACGCCCGCGGAGGCCGGCGCCTTCGAGCGGGTGCTTGCGCGCCGGCACTACCGCGTGCAGCGCTTCGAAGAGAACGGCGCGGTGTATCTCTTCGCCGACCGCTTCCAGTGGGCGCAACTGGGCACCTTCGCCTCGCACCTGGCCCTGATCGTCTTCATGGTGGCCGGCCTCGTCAGCGTGGCCACGGGCTACGAGACCCAGCTCTTCATCGCCAAAGGCTGGGACGCCCCAATCTACCCCGTCAACAACCCCAACCAGATCCAGGTGCATCTCGACGACACGCTGGGACGGTTTGACCAGCGCGGGCGCCCGCTCGACTACCGTTCTATGCTGACGCTCTCCCGCAACGGCCGCGAGGTCAAGCGCTGCGTGGCGACGGTCAACGACCCATGCTCGTACGGCGGCTTCCGCTTCTCACAGGCCGCCTATTTCGGCTTCGGCGCCGAGTTGCTGGTGCGCGACCTGACGGCAAACCGGGTCGTGTACGACGAGGTCCTGCAACTGAAGGACCAGATGCCCGGGCCGCATCTGGCCGTGCGCGACGACGCGGGCCGGCTGCTGCTCGATCAGACGGTGGTGATGCGCACCTCGCTGGCAGGCACCTTCCTCTCGCGCGTGACCGTCCCGCAGACGAATCGGAGCTTCCTGGTCGGCGTGCGGCCCGACGAGGACCACCACCGCTGGTCGATGGTCGTGCTCGAGAGCCGGCCGGACGGCGGCCAGGAAGCCGCGGCACGGCTGCTGCTGGTGCCCGGACAGGAGGGCGCGCTGTCCGGCCTGCACTTCCAGTTCAGCAGCCTGGCCGCGCTGCCGGCAGCCACACGGAGCGACGTCCCCGCCGCGCCGTCGAGCAGCGCCGACGGCGGACAGGCGCCGGTACTGCTGCAAATGACCAACGCGATCTTCGGCTCAAGCGAGTCGTCGTCGGGCCGCGCCCTGCCCGTGGCGCCGGTAAACGGGCCGCCCACCCTCTACATCAGCGGCATCGGCACGGAGCCGGCGGCGCTGCGGCAGGGCGAATCCGTCTCCATCGACGGCTTCGAATACTCCTTCCTGGGCCAGCGCGCCTTCGCCGGCATTCAGGTGAAGCGCGACCAGGGCGCGCTGTTCATGTGGATCGCGATTGCGCTGCTGGTCGGTGGCACGGCGATCACCTTCCATGTGCCGCGGCGGCGGCTCTGGGCGAAGATCACGCCGCAACGGACGTATGTCGCGGGTATCGCCGGGCACCTGGTGGACTTCGGCAAGGAGCTGCACGAGCTGGGAGCGGAGGCCGGCGCATCGGACACAGCGGCCGCGGACGAGCAGATCCATGCGCGCTGAATCCGTCGAAGCGGCAGGCCGCGGCGGTATGACACCGGGCGCCGTCCTCACGGCTCCAGCGGCTGGGCACGTGCGCGAGGCAGGGGAGCGGCGGCTGCGACGCTCGCCGCTGGCGATCGTCTACCTGACGGTCTTCATCGATCTGCTCGGCTTCAGCATCATCCTGCCCCTGCTGCCCTTCTACGCCGAGCGCTTCGGCGCCACGGGGGCCTGGGTCGGGACGCTGCTCACCGCCTACGCCGCCGTGCAGTGCGTGAGCGCGCCCCTGCTCGGCCGGCTCTCCGATCGGGTCGGCCGTCGCCCGGTGTTGTTGCTGAGCCTGGCGGGCTCGGCGGCATCGCTGGCCCTGACGGGGGTCGCGAACTCGCTTGTGCTGCTGCTGGCGGGCCGGGCTCTGGCCGGCCTCTTCGGCGGCAGCATCTCGACGGCACAGGCCTACGTCGCCGACATGACCGAGCCGCGCGAGCGCGCAAAATACATGGGCCTGCTGGGCGCGGCGATCGGACTCGGCTTCGTCTTCGGCCCCGCCATCGGCGCCGGGCTGGCGCCGTTGGGCTTCGGCGCGGCCGCCTTCGCCGCCGCCGGGCTGGCCGCCGCCAACCTCGCCTTCGCCTGCCTCAGGCTGCCCGAGTCCCACGGCGATCGCGGCTGGAACAGACACACCCGCGCTTCCCTTGCGAGCCTGCTCGCGGGGTCGCGCCGGTCCGGCGCCGGCCGCACGCTCGCCGGCATCTTCCTGGCGACCTTCGCTTTCGTCAGCCTGGAGGCGACCTTCGCGCTGTTCAGCCAGCAACAGTTCGGGCTCGGCCCGGCGGGGTTCGGCATCGTCTTCACCTACCTCGGCCTGCTGATCGTCTGCGTGCAGGGCGGCCTGGTGGGCCGCTTGAGCCGGCGCTACGAGGAGCGCGCCCTGGCCGCCGCCGGCGCCGCGGCTCTCTGCCTGGCGTTCGTGGCGCTCGCGGCCGCTCCCGGTATCGGGCTGGCGCTGCCGGCCCTGGCGGCGCTCGCCCTCGGACAGGGGTTGCTCTCGCCCTCGCTCTCTGCCCTGCTGTCGCGAGAGAGCCACGCGGGCGAGCAGGGCAGCATGCTCGGCCTGGGACAGGCCGCCGGGGCCGCCGCCCGCGCCGCCGGCCCGATCGCCGCCGGCTGGCTGTTCGACGTCAACCGCGCCGCGCCCTATCTCGTGAGCGCCGGCCTGGCGCTGGCGGTGGCCTATCTGCTCAGTCAGACGAAGGCGCCCATGGTGGCAGCCACGGCCGGCGAGTCGGCCCCCGGCTGAGACCCGGCAGACGGATCAGGGTTGCGGGGCGGGTTTCGCGGGTGCGCCGATGCGGCCCAGCGCGATCGGCTTCGCCGTCTCCAGCCGCTCGTCGGCCACCAGCTCAAGGTGGTCCACCCACTTGACGCTCTGGTAGCAGGCGGTCCAGCTTGCGATCAGGCGCAGCGGCCCGCCGTGCTCCCGCGGCAACGGCGCGCCGTCCAGCTCGTAGGCCAGCAGCGGCCCTTCGCCGCCGATCTGCGCGAGCGGCAGCACGCTCACGAACGCACCCGCGCCCACGGCCACGTAGCGCGCCGCCGCCAGCGGCCCGGCCTGGCGCAGCACGTCGGCAAGCCGCGTGCCCGTCCAGCGCAGCCCCGGCACGCGCCAGCCCTCTTCGCAGGCGAAATCGGCGGTGAATTCGGCCACGGGCAGCGCCAGCACCTGCGCCAGCGCCAACGCCAACGGCGTGCGTACCAGGCCGTCGACGCGCAGCCGTGCAGGCGCCCGCTCTGCTTGCCCCTCGGCGACGGCTTCGCGGGGCATCGGGAAGCGGGGAAGCTGGCTGAGCAGGCGCTCCTCGGCCATCGTTCGCTCTCCTCCAGTTGTGCGCGCTGCGCCGGTACGGCGGGCAGGGCCGCGCGGTTCGCCTGGCCTTCATCATACATGGATACGTGGTGCGGCGGGCGCCGCGGGCGGACACGCCCGCGCCTTGAACCGCTTGTTGCGGCGCCGCCCCGCGGGTGCTGGCAACGAAGACGGCCCGCCACCTCTCCGAAGGGGTGGCGGGCCGGGAAGCCGATGGCGAGACAGGGCCCTCAGGCGTCGCTGCCCAGCTCCAGCACCCAGTACCAGCCGTACGGGGCGTTGGGGTTGGTCGGCTGGTAGCGCACCAGGCCGACGTAGTTCATGTTCGGGTCCAGCAGGTTCGCGTTGTGCACCGGCGAGTGTTCCCACTGGTTCAGCGTCTCCACCGCCGTGGCGAAGCCGCCGGAGATGTTTTCCGCCATAAAGGCGTAGGGCGCCGTGTAGCCGCAGTCGCGAAAGCGCTGGTCCCAGGTGCGGAAGCTGTCGTCGTGCGCGGTGTAGCGGTTGTTGGCCATATCCATGGCCTTCCATGCCGCCGCGCGCTGCAGCGGCGGATCGAACTGCAGCGGACCGAGCCCGTACTGCGCCCGGTAGGCGTTCAGCATATCGAGCAGCGCCTGCTCCTCGGGGTCGATCTGGAGCTGGCTGTCCGGCACGTCGCAGTTGACCGTGGCGCCGTCCGCGTGGACGGGCGCCGTGCTGCGCAGGCCAGCGGGCAGCGCGGCGGCGAGCAGGGTGGCGCCGAGCGCCATGGCGAGCGCCTTGCGCGACGTGCGGATGAAGGTGCTGCTGGGTGTCACCGTAGACGTTCCTTTCTCCGATCGCCGCCCGGCGGCGACGAGAGAACACCGAGGCGATGGCCGCTCGAAGCGCGGTCCCCGGTGCGGGAACGTCTTCGCAGTGGCTTGCGGCGGTCCGGCTGCCGTGTCCGCGCCGGGCGCGCCCGTACGCGAAGGTAGGCCCGAGACTTTGCGCCCCCGCCTTTCGCCGGGTTTGCCTTTGTCCAGCGTGCGAACCGGATCAGACTCGGAAGGCGATCGCCGCGGCCTCGCCGGGCCGCGGCGGCGCTCTACCACCGGCTTATATCAATATCGTGGCTGTGAAGCAATGTCTTTGCACAGCCGTGGTAACGCTTCAGTAACGTTGCCGCGGCCTCCTGCCGCTGCCGGCGGCAAGGGCGCAGCCGGAGGGTCCGGCTGCGCCCTCGCCTGCTGCCGTGCCGTCCGCGCTGGCCAACGCGAGGCGGCTCAGCCGCCGCTCATTTGACCGTCACCTGCACGCTGCAGGTGGCGCCGACGTTGCCGGCCACGTCGAACGGCTTATAGGTCAGCGTGTAGCTCCGGCCCTTCGTGGCCCGCAGCTGGCCCGTCGTATCCGCCGAGCCCGGCGCGAAGCCGACGATGTCGCTGCCGGCCGTGGCCGGGTTGTTGCTCGCCACGGAGACGAGCTGGAAGCCGTTCGGCCCGGAGAGGCCCGACTGATCGGTGACTGTGACCGTGGCCACGACGCTCACCAGCTTGCCGTTGGCCGGTCCGATCGGGTTCGGATTCACGACCACGCTGCACACGGGCGGCGCCTTGTCGATCAGGATCGGCCCGAAGAAGGCCGGCGGGTTCGCCTCGTTGCCGGCGGCGTCGCTGCAGTTGCCCGTCACCGAGCTCGTCGTGCCCTGCGCGCTGACCGTCACCGGCGGGCTGAGGAAGGCCTGCTCGTCGGTGACCACCGGCGGCACGCCCGACTGCACCGCGCCCTGGTCCTGGCAGCTGAACGTCACGACCACGTCGTGGTTGGTCCAGGCGCCGGCGGTGTAGGGCACGGTGTGGCCGTTGTTGTCCGTCGTCGTTGCCGAGGCCGAGGCCCTGGGCAGCGTCATGTCGATGTCGATGCCGTTCGCCGGGTCGGGCGGGAACGTGATCGTCGCGCCGTTGCCGGCGGCGTCCGTGCAGTTGCCGCTCACCTGGTCGTTATGCACCTCCGTGTTGATCAGGATCGGCTGCGTGACGAAGGCGATCTGCGTGCCGCCGGCGATCGGCGTACAGCTGAACGTCACCGTCACCGCCTGGTCGGTCCAGGTGCCCGGCGTGTACGGCTGGCCGCCGGCCGTGGCCGACGCCGTGATCACCGGCGCGCTCTTGTTGATGTTGATGCCGCTGAAGGTCGAGCTGGCGCTGTTCCCGGCCACGTCCGTGCAGGTGGCCGTCACCGACTGGTTGCTGCCGGGGCTGTTCACCGTCACCGCCAGCGGGTTCGTGCCGCTCGTCGTGGTCGACGAGGCCGTGCTGAAGCTCAGCGTGTTCACGCCCGAGCCGCCGTCGGTGCAGCTGAACGTGACGGTCACGTCCTGGTTGGTCGGTTGCCCGAAGTTGTACGGCTGGGTGCCGCTGCCGTTCGGAATCGTCGCGCTCGTCGCGATCACCGGCGGCGTCTTGTCCAGCCAGATCGCCACCGTGTTACCCGGCTGCGTCTTGTCCTCGACGTTGCCGGCGTTATCGGTGGCGAAGAAGTTCAGGTTCGTCTTGCCATCGACGGTGATGTTCACCGTGGTGCTGCTGACCGGCGTGGTCGACGTCGGGATGGTTTGTCCCGGCCCGCCGCCGGCCGGCGCGGCGCTGATCGTAATCTGCTTGACGCCCGAGCCGCCGGGGTTGTCCGTGGCGTTGAGCGCGACGATCACGTTCTTGTTGGTCCAGGTGCCGAAGCTGTAGCCGGGCGGCGCTGACGCCGTGGCCGTGGTGGCCGGCGGCGTAGTGTCCGTCGGGTAGAAGAAGCCGGGACCGTTGGCATCGGCGGCGCCCTTCAGGATCACGCCCTGGTGGTCGGGGTTCGTAATCGTGATGTCCGCCGGGCCTCCCGGCAGCGACGGCACGACGCCCTTGATCGTGGTGGCGCTCTGGATGATCGGCGGTGAGACGATCGCCGGGCTTACCGGCGGCAGCGGCTGCAGCGCCACGCCGCCGATCGTCACGAAGGCGTTGCCGGTCGAGTTCGCCCCGGCATACGGATCGGCGGTGCCGTCGGCCAGCTTCGCCGGGTTGTCGAAGGCGAAGCCCGTGCCGGTGATCGTGATCACCGTGCCCTTCGCGCCGCTCGTCGGGTTGATGCTCATGATCATCGGCGCCGGCGCTGGCGTGAAGTTGAAGGCGTTGGCGAGCGTGGCGCGGTCGGGGCTCCCGCTCGTGTCGTCCGGGTTGATCACGGTGACGCTCACCAGGCCGTAGACACCGGCCGGCGTGAGCGTGTCGATCTCCGTGCTGCTCGGCACCGAAGTCGAGGCCGCCGGTGCGACGGTGCTGCCGAACACCACGCTGGCGCCCGGCGCGAAGCCGGCGCCGGTCAGCTTCACCGCGGTGTTGCCCAGCGTGCTGCCCGTGGTCACGTCGAGCTTCGTGAGCGAGATCGCGGCCAGCGCCGTGTAGGTAAAGCCACCGCTCAGCGTGCCTGAGCTCTGGCCGTCCGGGTTGACCACGATCACGTCGACCGCACCGGCCGCGTGGGGCGGCGTGGTCACGGTGATCAGCGTGCCGGTGCCGTTGACGCTGGCACTGCTGCCGGCCGTGCCGCCGAAGGTCACATGCGCGCCGGCGACGAAGCCGCTGCCGCTGAGCTGCACCGGTGTGCCGCCCGTGGTCGGACCGCTGGTGGCGCTGCCGCCGGCGAAGCCGGTCAGCGTGGGCGCCGGGCCGGCGGTGTAGGTGAAGGCGCCGCTCAGCGTGTTCGAGTTCTGCCCGTCCGGGTTGGTCACGAAGACGTCGGCCGCGCCGGCCGCATGGGCGGGCGTGTTGACGATGATCTTCGTCGAGCCGGAGACGGTCGCGAAGGCCGCCTGCGTGCCGCCGAAGGTCACCGCGGCGCCGGGCGCGAAGCCCGTGCCGGTGATCGTCACCTGTGTGCCGCCGGTCGAGCTGCCCGTGGCCGGGCTGAGCGGCGAGGCGATCGTCGGCGCCGCCGAGTTGGTGAAGGTGAAGCCGCTCGCGGCCGTGACGCTGCCGCCGTCGGGGTTGGTCACGACGACGTTCACCGCGCCGGCCGTGTGGATCGGCGTCGTGGTCGTGATCGCCGTGCCGGCACCGTTCACGCTCGTGGCCGTGCCGCGGGCGCCGGGGTCGCTCGTCGGGCTGGGGAAGATGAAGGTCACAGTTGCGCCCGACTGGAAGCCGGCGCCCGTGATCGTCACGCTTGTGCCGCCCAGCGTGCCGCCGCTGGTCGGGCTGATCGGCGTCGCGGCCAGCGTCGGCGGCGATCCGGTGAAGGCGAAGTGGTTGGCGTCGCCGGACTTGAGCACGCCGAACTGGCCGTCGGGATTGATCACGACAACGTTCGTGGCGCCCGGCGGGCCGGCCGGCGTGATCGCCAGGATGCTCGTGCCGCCCAGGACATCGACCGCCGTGGCCGAAAGGTCGTTGGGGAAGGGGTTGCTCGGCGAGCCGTTTGAGCCATCGGAGGGGCCGAACAGCACGATCGCGCCGTCCTGGAAGTTCTGGCCGCCGATCGTCACATCCGTGTTCGAGCCGGGCGGCGCCGTGCTCGGCGTGACGCTGGTCACGATCGGCGCCGGCACGAAGGTGAACTGGTCCGCCGTGCTCGTCGCGCTCGTCTCGGAGGCGCCGCCCGGCAGCGTGACCGTGACGGTCACGTCCACCGTGCCGGTAGCCGCGGGCACAGACGGCGAGACGGCGTCGATCTCGGTGTCCGAGACGGGGGTGACGCTCGCGGCCGCGTGCGTGCCGAAGTTCACCGTGGTGGTCGCGCCGGCGGGCGGGTTCAGGCCGCTGCCGCTGATCTGGACGTTGGTGCCGCCCTTCTCCGGGCCGCTCGACGGCACCACGCCGCTGACGGCCGGATGTGCGACGTAGGTCAGGCCGCCGGGCACGTCCGCCGACCGCGTGTCGCCCGTGAGCGTGACGGCGGCGCTGACCGGCACGTTGCCGGTGAGGTTCGCCGCCGGCGCCGTCGCCGCGATCGACGTATTGGTGATCGTGCCCGTGGAGACGGCGCCGCCGTTGATCGAGAGGGCGGTCGTGCCGGTGCTCGGCGCGAAGCCGGAGCCGCTGACCGTCACCGCCGTGCCCACGTCGTTGAAGACCAGCGCCGGGGTGATGCCCGTGGCGCTCGGCAGCGGCGCGTAGGTGTAGCTCGTCGTCCCCGAGGAGGAGCCGTTCGACGCCGTGACCGTGACCGCGCCCGCCGTCGTGCCCGCTGGCACCGTGACGGCGAGGTGGCCGTCGTCCGTGACGCTGAACGCCGCGGCCGTGCTGCCGAAGGTCACGCTGGTAATGTCGCCGTTGTTGTGGAAGCAGCTGCCCGTAATCGTCGCCGCGGGTGTATCCGGTTGAAAGGAGATCGCCGGGCTGATGCCGCTGACGCTCACGCTGCAGGCCGCGGCGGCCTGGCCGCCGGGGCGCGCCAGCGTGAGCGCGGCGAGCGCCAGGGCGCCGAGCAGCAGGAAGCGGGAGCGGCCGTGCCAGGCGCGCCCCCCGCGGGTGCGTTCTCTTTCGTGTCTCACGCGATCCTCGCTTTTGCCGGTTCGGGGGCGGCGGGATGTGTAGTACCCTCCCGCCGCCCGCCGACCATGACCGAAAAGCGGCCGGCACGGCGCCTACTGCACCGCCGTCTGATACGCCATGGCGTAGTCCTCGTACGCGGTCTCGAACTGGCCGCCGGCGGCTGCCGCGTTGCCCTGCGCCAGGAACTGCTGCGCGTTGCCGACACCCTGGCCGGCCGCCTGGAGGTTGGCGATGGTGCCGGCCACGATCGCGCGCGCCGTTTCCAGATAGCCGCCCTTCGCTGCCGGCAGGGCGAAGATCGCCAGCGACGGCTGCGAGGAGACGGCCATGTTGCGCTCGATCTCCATCTGGATGCTCAGCGCCTGGAAGGCGGAGATGTTGCCGAGCAACGTGTCCATGTGCCCGTTGATGTCGTTCGCCAGGCCGTTGGAGGTGTTGTCGGTGTTGTCGTTGGGCTGGCCGACGGTGCTCTGCAGCGTGTCGGTCTGCCCCTGCAGCGTGGTGGCCGTGTTGTGGATCTGCGTCGCCGTGCCCTGCGCGGTGCCGAGCTTGATGATCAGGCTCGCCAGGTCCTGGGTGATCAGGTTCACGTCGGTCTGCACGTTGTTGAGGATCGTCTGAATCTGGCCGGAGAGCGCGGCGAGCGCGTTCACGCTGATCTGCGAGGACGCCGGAATGAAGCTGCCCGGGTTGTTCGGGTCCTGCGGGAAGGTGCTGACCAACTGCTGGTTGAAGGCGAAGGTGATGCAGTCGGTGGCGAAGGTCAGCTCCTTCTGCAGCTCGATCGCGATACCGTTCGCCACGCCGAAGGCCGCGCCGGCAATGATCGTCACCGCGGCGAAGTCGGCGCCGTCCGGCGCGCCGGAGGCGACGGCATTGGCGATGGCAGCCGCGTCGGCCGCAGCCCAGTAGGCGTAGAACAGGGTCTTCGCATTGCCGGGGCTGTTGCAGTCCGGGGCCAGGTACGGCTCGGGGAAGCCGGCAGCCGGCGTCACCGCCAGCGCGTCTTCCACCGCCAGCGCATCGGCCCGCAGCGGCGTGCCGCTCAACGAGCCAAACAGCGCGGTCAGCGAGGCGGGCATCGAGTAGTCGGGGATGGCGCTGGCCAGGGTGTTGCCGCCGCCTCCCGCATTGCCCGGGAGCGCGCTGCTGCGCCGCCCGCCGCCGGGTCGGGCGCCGTTGCCCGGTCCGACGCTGTCGATCAACGCCTTCAGCTTGGCCGGCTGGTCGCGCCAGGCCGGGTTCGTGCCGTAGCGCTTCTCCAACTCGCGCAGCTCGTTCGCATTGAGCGTGTCGACGTGCTGCTGCGCGACTTTAATCGCCGAGCCGGGGTCATGCACCGTGTTCTTGCCCAGGTGGTGGCTCGTGTTCGGGTTCTGTTGCAGGGCGTTGAGGACGTCCTGCATGCCGGCGAAGTAGGTCTTCAGGTCTTTGCGGAAGTTTTCGTCGTCGCCGTTCGTCGGCGGTGAGGCGTTGTTGCCGTTGCCACGCCCGGCCTGCGGCGTGGCGTTCGGACCGGCGCCCTGCGCCGCGGGCGAATCGGCCGCGATCAGCGGCAGCGCGGCACCGATCAGCGCGACGGCCGCGACGATAACCAACCAGCGTCTCATGGCTGTTCTCCTGATCACGCGGGTGACCTGCTCGTCGAAGCGTCGCGTATTACTTCGTGGCATCTTGATAGGCCTTGGCGTAGTCGCTGTACGCGGTCTTGAACTGGCCCGCGGCGAACGCCGCCTCGCCCTGCGCGAGATAGGACTGCGCGTTGAACACGCCCTTGCCCGTGGCGATCTCGTTCTGGATCTCGGTCTTGACGATGTCGTGCACGATCTCCAGGTAGCCGCCCTGGGCCTTCGGCGTCTCGAACAGCCCGATCGGGTTGTTGCCGTGCAGGCTCAGGTTCGCCTCGATCTCCATCTGCACCTGGAGCGTCTGGAAGGCGTTCAGGTTGGTGATCGCCTGCTTCGCCTTGGTCAGGATCGTGTTTTCGGTGTTGTCCAGCGCGTTGACGTAGGTCTGCGTGACCTGCGTGTCGTCCTGGATCTCGTCGACCTGGCTGTTGTCCGTGGTCAGTGTGCTGTTCAGCGTGTCAGCCTGCGCGAGCAAGCCCGGCGCGCAGTTCGGTCCCGCCTGCGGCGCACCGCTGGTCTTGCCCTGGATCTGGCAGTTCTCGATCGTGTCGGTCGTCTTCTGCACGTTGGTGATCTGTTGCTGCGTGCCGGTGGCCTTGTTGATCAGGTCCAGCACGCTCTGTTCCGACGAACCGGCCACGACACTGCTGCTGTTGTTCGGATCGGTGGGGAAGGTGGCGGTCTGAATCCCCTGGAAGTAATTCTGGGCGCAGTCGAGCGCGATCGCGTCGAGCTGCGAGAGCACGAGGAAGGCGACGTTGGCGACGCCCCAGGCCGCGGCCTCGGCGATCTTCACGCCGGTGGGCACGTCCACCCCGATGAAGGCGGCGAACACGCCCGGTGTGGCCAGCATGATCGCCTGGATCGCGCTCTGCACCTGGTTGGCGATGAACGCGTCGTTGAACAGCTCGCTGGCCTTGAAGTTGGGCGCCGTGCCGCCGGTGCTACTCTCGCAGCTGTCGACGAAGGTGCCCTGCGTGTCGTCCAGCGTGGTCGGCGCGGCGTTGGGGTGGAACGGGTTGAAGGCATCGAGCGCGCTCCCGCGGTTGGCCGGCGCGGGCGCACCGTTGTAGCTGCGCACGAAGGCGAGGAACCGCGACCGCTGCACAGAGGGCCCGGAGGCGGGCGCCGGCGCGCGCGTGGCGAGCGTGCGCAGCCCAGGCACGCCCAGCGCCGGCAGCGCGCCGGCGTGGCCGCCGACGCTGACGGCGGCCTTCAGCTCTCCTGGGATCTGCTGCCAGTTTGGGTTCTGTGAAACCGCCGTCTGCAGCGCCGCCAGGTCGGTGGAGGTGAGCTGCGGCACCTGCTGCTGCGCGGCGGTGAGCTGGCCGCTCGGGTCGCTGCCCGTGGCCACCAGCGCCTGCGCCGTGGCGGGGTTCGCTTTCATGGTATTGATGACATCTTGCAGGCCGCTGAGGAAGCCGCCTAGCTGCTGCCGCAGCGCTTCCTGATCGGGTGTGGTGGGAGGTGGAGGAGTCGCCGTGGGCTGGGTTTGCGCCCGTGCAGGGGAGTCGGCGGCGATCAGCGGCAGCGCCATGAAGACGAGCGCGAGCGCCGCACAGACGAGGAACAGGCGTCTCATGGAGGTTCTCCCTGTGCGTGTATGCCGTGTGCATGTCTGGTGCGGATCCAGCTGGCGCCGAACACGCTGGCTCCCGCGCCGTCGCGGCACGGGCAAGGACAGCGCCCACGCTGCCTGAACAGCGTCGCAGGAGATGGCCAGGCAGGGCGCGCATGAACGGGCGCCGGATAGCGCAGGCACCTGCGGGGACCAGCCGCGGATTGTGAGGGGCGTGAGGCCGGCATCGCCTCCGATCTCTTCGCCGTCAGAGGCGAAGAGGTACGGCGGCGCCGTGCCTATTGCTCTCTGCCGGTCGGCTACGCGGGGACAGGGCGCCGTGCAGAAGCACGGCGCGAAGCCTCTTTCCGGCTAGGCTGAGCAGACGCGGAGCGACGCTGGCGAGCGGCGCTCGCGGCTGCGGCGCCGAACGCGCGCGCTCGGCATGTTTATAACGCTGAACCGAATTCGATGTTACGGCATCGTGTAAAGGATCTTGCACGGAGTTTCGGTCAATTCTGTAGCTATCGGAGCGAGTTGTAACCTGACTGCCACCGTTTCCCTGGCGTCTATGGCCGCGTGCGATACTGCAAGCTGCCCCGGCCCGCAAGCCGGCGGCACGAGGAGCGAAGCCGTGGAGGTCTTTCCCCCGGAGGAGCTGGACGCCGCGCAGCGGCAGGGCGGCCGTCTCTATCACGAGTTTCTGCGCGTGCCGGCGCTGAGCGCCGGCCTCTACGTGCTGCCCGCCGGCGCCGAGGATCCCCAGCAGCCGCACGCCGAGGACGAGATCTATCACGTGCTGCGCGGCCGCGCCCGCGTGCGTGTGGCCGGCGAAGAGTGCCCGATCGGCCCCGGCGACACAATCTACGTGGCCGCGCGGGTGGAGCACCGCTTCCTGGCGATCAGCGAGGAACTGGCGTTGCTCGTCGTCTTCGCGCCCGCGCACGCCGGCGGGTAGGGAATAGGGAATCGGGGAATGCGCTGCTTCGGCGTCCCCTTCAGTCGCCGCGACGCCGTCTCTCCGTCCTGCTCCAGCGTCCAGACGCCGCGGCCGACGAAATCACCGCTCGCGTCGAGGGCGATACGGCGCGGCGGGTCGAGCTCCGTTACCTGGAATCGCCAGCGCAGCGTGTAGGGCAGCCAGCCCCTGGTGTGGAGGTCGACCACGCGGCCAAGGCCCCGCGCATCGCCCGGCGCCAGCTCGTGCACGGCCAGGTAGACCGCGGGCCACCAGCGCGGCAGGTCCAGCGGGTCGCCCAGGATCGCGGCGACCTCCTCGATCGCGCCCGTCAGGCGCCAGCGCGTGATGAAGCGATACTCATTGGCGGGCACCGGCCGTGCCTCCTCGCGGCGAAGCTGTGTGCAGCTCAGCATACGGCGGGCGCGGCGCCGGCGGCTGAGCGGCGAACCGATGCCGCTGCGCCGTTTTGCCCGCTGCCCGCGTTCATAACACGGGCAACAAGACCACCAGCAGCACCAGCAAGGCTGCGAGCGCGAGCACGGCGATCAGCGCCAGCGCCGCGGCACGGCCATGCAGGCTGTACCAGCCATCGGCCGGCTCCGGCGGCCGGTGCCGCCGAGTGCGCGAGGAGAAGCGCGGCATATCCGCACCGAGTGCAGCGTGTCTGCCCGGCTACCCACCACTGCAGCGCCGGGAACGTACCATCGGCCGATGACAGAATGGTGACAGCCACGGAGATTGTGCCGGCTGGCTGAACCGTGCTCAGCCGCCGCCTGCTGGCCGAGTACGGCGCGGCCGCCGGTCTGCTGCCGCATGCGCTGCCGTTGGCAACCCCGCCCGCGGGCGCCTGGGCCGGCATCGAATCGCGCATTCGCGCCGCCGCCGCCGCCGCTCCGCTCATGGCGCCCGCGGGTGCGCCGCGCGGGCGGCTGGCCGCGCTCTGGACCTGGCTGCAGGGCGGCGGCCTGCGCCCGGCGCTGATCGGCGCGGCGCTGCTCGCGGTCGTCTCGCTGGTAGCCATCGTGTTCGTCGTGCGGGGCGCGGGCCTGCCCGGAGGCAGCGCCGGCAACCGTGCCGTGGTGCGCCAAACGCAGGGCACCGCCGCTGCTGCAACGCTGGCGGCGTTCGCCGGTTCGCCGTCCGCGTCCTCAGTGCCGGTTGCCGCCGCCAGCGGCACACCCAGCGGCAGGGCAGCGGCCGCATCCGCCGTCGCCACGACACCGCCTACGGCAGCCGCCACCCGCGCCCCTGCCGTGCCGGCGGCCAGCGTCAGCGCGGCCACGTCTGCTCCTGCAGTCGCCGCTGCGCCGCGCCCGGTCGCGGCCGCACCCATATCTGCGGCGACGGCGCTGGCGCGCTCACCCGCTCAGCTCCCCGTGAACGGCGACGATCTCTCGCTGGTCGAACTCGGCCTTGCCGTGGGTGGCGTCTTGCTCCTGCTCGGCGGCCTCACACTGCACCTCGCGCGGGGCCGGCCGCGCGGCTGATGGCCCCGGCCCCGTCCCTCGCGCCTGCGAGCGCGACGGCCGCCCGCCACGCGCCCCTGCACGAATGCGCTAACCCAGCGCCATTCCGGAACTTCCTCCTCCGGATCGTCCCTCTCCTTCTCTCCAGTATTGGGAGAAGGACCAGTGGAAGATCACGGGGGTGAGGTTGAGGGCCGCACTTACCGCAGCCACTCCGCCACGCGTTCGCCGATCATGATCGTGGTCAGGTTGGTGTTGGCCCGCGGCAGATCGGGCATGATCGAGGCGTCTACCACGCGCAGCCCTTCCAGCCCGTGCACGCGGCCTTGCTGATCGACCACCGCCAGCGGGTCTTCCGCGGCGCCCATCTTGCAGGTGCCGACGGGGTGGACCAGGTGGCTGACGTTCTCCCGCAGGTAGGCGCGCAGCCGCTCGTCGTCCGCAACGGTGGCGGCGTCGGGACGCAGGATCCGCTCGGTCAGCGCCGCGATCGGGTCAGACGTGAGCAGCGCCCAGGCGCGGCGCACGCCGTCCAGCATGCGCGCCATGTCCTCCTCGTCGTCGAGCAGGTTCAGCTCAATCAGCGGCTGCGTCCGCGGATCGGCGCTCGCCAGCCGCAGATGCCCCAGCGATCGCGGCCGCTGCAAGGTCGGGCAGAGGGCGAACAGCGCGTCGATGCCGGCCACGGCGAAGCGCAACTGCGGCGAGCGCTCGGCGTGGTAGCTCCAGATGTACATCTGCATGTCGTTCGCCCGGTCGCTGCCGGCGGCGGTGTAGCGCAGGCCGATCTGCTGCAGCGGGTCGGCCGCGGCCGAGACGCCGGCGCGCGGCGTCGCCAGCAGCGTGACGGAAGGGTGGTCTTTCAGGTTTTCGCCCACACCGGGCAGATCGCGCACGAGGGGAATGCCGAACGCTTCAAGCTGCCGCCGCGGCCCCACGCCGGAGCGCAGCAGGATCGGCGGGCTGTGCAGCGCCCCCGCCGCCAGCACGATCTCGCGCCCGTAGACCGTCTGCACGCTGCCGCCGTGCTCGACCTCCACGCCCACGGCGCGCTGCCCCTCGAACAGCACGCGGTTGACGTGGCAGTGCGCCCGGATCGTCAGGTTCAGCCGCGGCCGCGCCGGTTGCAGATAGCCGATCGCGGTAGAGACGCGCAGCGTGCCCGTGCGGTTCATCGCCCAGGAGCCGACGCCCGTGGCGTCCGGCACGTTGTGGTCGGTCGATTCCGGGTAGCCCGCCGCGCGGCAGGCGTCGAAGAAGGCGCGTTGCAGCGGCGTCAGCTCGTCGTGGCGCCAGCGCACGATCGGGATCGGCCCGCCCTGGCCGTGGTAATCGCCGCCGTGGTCGCGGTCGTCCTCCAGCCGGCGGAAATAGGGCAGGCAGCGCTCCCACGCCCACTCGTCGTTGCCGGCGGCGGCCCAGCCATCGTAGTCCTCGGGCGTGCCGCGGATGGCGACGACACCGTTGACGGCGGAGGAGCCGCCCACGACTTTGCCGCGCGGGTAGGGCACGGCGCGGCCCGGCACGGCGTTGCCCTGCCAGTGCCAGTCGTGCGCCTCGGTGGAGGCGGTGAGGCCGTCCGTCAGGTCTTGCGGCAGTTGCTCCAGGTCGGGGTAGTCCGGCCCGGCTTCCAGCAACAGCACGGCGCAGTCCGGGTTCTCCGAGAGGCGGGCCGCCAGCACGGCCCCCGCGGAGCCGGCGCCGATGATGACCTGGTCGTACTGCATGGTGCCTCCCAGCGCCGGCGCGATCGCGCCACGGCCGAAGACAGAGTGGCGGGCCTGCCGGCGTAGCGCAAGCCCGCCTATCCCTCCCTCCTGCAGGCGCTCGGATGTCCCTTCCCGACGCGGGAAGGGCGCGGTTCGAGAAGGTCCGGTAGCCCTCTGATAACCCTTTCCTCGTGGGAAAGGGACAGGTTTCGCTTGCGGAACCAGGGATAGGCGGCCGCAAACATTCCCACTGAGATACTTGACAGTTCGACAACAATCAGCGATACAGATTTGCAGCAAACGTTTCGGTGCCGGGCACCGAGAAGGAGCGCCCCGCATGAAGAGACGGATCCTGCTGCTCGCGGTGAGCGCCGCTACTGGCCTCGCGCTGCTCGGCTTCTACCCCGCCGCGCCCGCCCGCGCCGCCACGCTGCCTGCCGGCTGGAACCTGGTGGCCGGCGCCGACGGCGCGACGCTGAACGGCGCCAGCGGGCTGATCTATTCGCTGCAGCCGGGCGACACGACCTACCAGAGCTTCCCCGCCGGCAGTCCGCTCAAGGCCGGCTGGGGCTACTGGGCCTTCTTTGCCGGCGGCGGCAGCGTCAGCTCGCCCAGCAGCCGCAATGGGTACAGCGTGACGCTGACACCCGGCGCCTGGGCGATGGTCGGTAACCCCACCTCGGATTGCATCGTCTCGGTCAGCGGCGCCGACAGCGTGCTGGCCTACACACCCAGCGGCGGCTACGTCGAGGCGACCTCGCTCGGCGTGGGCCAGGGCGCCTGGGTGATGGGCGCAGGCAACGTCACGCTCACGCCCGGCGCCTGCGTCACAGCCACGCCGGCCGCGACGCCCGCCGCCGCGGCCGCACCCACGCCCGCGCCGGCCTCTGCTTCAAGCGGCCCCGACCTGACCACGATCACCGGCCTGCAGAGCGTGGCGCTGCAGCAGAGCGATCTGCCCGGCTACACCAGCGGCAACAGTCAGCTCAATCTGCGTCTCTCGCTGCGCGGTGGCTCCGTCGGCTACGTGGGGTACTGGATCGATCAAAATGACCGCAGCCCGCGGCTGCTGGTTGTCGACGTGCTGCAAACCTATCCGACGCCCGCGCTGGCGCACCAGGGCTTTATGGCCGCCGCCGCCGACGCGCTCAACCCGGACTACAGCGGCACCACGCTCACCGCCGGCAACGTCGTCAATGAGGGCGCCAGGGGGTTGGGCGACGAAGACGCTGCCTCCTACTACCTGCTCACCAACTCGCACGGCGTGCAGTTCGACAGCTACACTGAGATCCTCCGTCGCGGCCTCACCGTGGCGCAGGTCTCGACGCTCGACTTCACGCCGACCGGCTCGCTGCTCAACCCGATCGCCTACGCCGGCATCATCTACAACCGCATGCAGGGCCGCTGAACCGGCGCCGACGCCCGCCGACGAGGATCCGGCCCCGGCGCCCACGCGAGCGCCGGGGCCGTTCGTGCGTGAGCGTATCGTTGCCGGCGCCCGCGTGCTCGCGGTCGCCGGCATGTGCGCCTTCACACGCGGGTCCAATCGCGTTTTCATGCGCCGCCGCTAGCCTTGGCTCAGCGGCCGGGGGCGAGGCGCCGCGAAGGCCGCGCAACCGGGAGGAACAGGCCATGACACTGCCGCAACCGTTCGGCTCGGAGCACTCGCAGAGCGGGCGGCGCACCAACCGGCGCACGCTGCTGCGCGGTGGGCTGGCGCTCACGCCCCTGCTGGTGCTGGCGCCGCTCGCGCGCAGGCTGCTGCAGCCCGCGAGCGGCCGTGCCGCGCCCGCGAGCGTGGCAGGCACGCAGCAGGCGGCGCCGGCCTGCGTGGTGACGCCGCAGGAGACGGAAGGGCCGTACTTCGTGGACGAGCAGCTCAACCGCTCCGACATCCGCTCCGACCCGGCCACGGGCCAGGTCAAGGACGGCGTGCCGCTCTACCTGCAGCTCGTCGTCTCGCAGGTCGATGCCAACGGCTGCGGTCCGCTTGCCGGCGCCGTCGTGGACATCTGGCAGTGCGACGCGCTCGGCGTCTACTCGGACGTGAGCGACCCCGGCTTCAGCACCGTGGGCCAGAAGTTTTTGCGCGGCGCGCAGACGACGGACGCGAACGGCGCCGTGCAGTTCGTCAGCATCTATCCCGGCTGGTACCGCGGCCGTGCCGTACACACGCATTTCAAAGTGCGCACCCACCCAGACGCGGCCACGGGCTACGAGTTCACCTCGCAGCTCTACTACGACGACGCGCTCACGGATACGGTCCACGCGCAGCCGCCCTACGCGGCGAAGGGCACGCGCGACACCCGCAACAGCGACGACGGCATCTACCGCGGCGGCGGCGATCAGCTCGTGCTCGACCTGCAACCGATGGAGGACGGCGCGGGCTACCGCGCGACCTTCCAGGTCGGCGTCGACCTGAGCGCCCCGTCTTCTTCTGGTGCGGGCAGTGCGGGCGGCGGGCCGCCGCGGCCCCGCTTCTAGGGCGTGTCTGGTGAATCACTTGGGGAGCCACAGCAGTAATGCGGCAATCACCACCATGGCGCGGTAGTTCCAGCCTCGCTTGTCGTAGCGGGTGGCCAGGGCGCGGAACTGCTTCAGCCGGTTGTGGCAGCACTCC